>JAHBVV010000017.1 GCA_019637335.1 Candidatus Hydrogenedentota bacterium
TTCTGCGCGCCTCACAAATATTAAATCGACAGCCCCTTTCGTGGGGATGACGGTGATCGATTACCAAGAGCCGCCACCGTTGCGTGCGACGAGGGGGGGCACTTCGGACGGCTAGTGAATTACGGCTACTTCAGCTTGTTCTTCTTGAGGAAGGCCTGGAGTTTTTCGGCGTAGGGGTAGGTGGCCTTGAGGATCTCGACGTATTCCTTGTTGTAGCGGAGCACTTCGTCCCGGGTGGTGGTGAGCGGGATTTTTCGGCGGTCTCCGCCGCCGTAGGCGTCGAGGCCGGCCTTGTATTTGTCGAGGCCGTTGAGGAGTTCCTTTACCTTGGGGGGGCATTTGGACTCTTTGGAGAGTTTGATGAGGTTGCTCATGAGCTGGGTGTAGTTGCGGCCGCCCTTGTCCATGGCGTCGTTGTAGGTCTGGGGGGTGGGGTCGGCTTTGATGGCCTGAACGGCGGATTTGGCCTTGGTGGCGACGGTTTTGGACTGGGTGGCGAACTGGGTGAACTGGATGAGCTGCTTGGCGTATTCGGTGTCCTTATTGATTTCTTCGTCAGTCTTGCCCTTCTTTCGCCCTTCCGCCTTCTCTTTCTCGACGCGGTCGCGTGCGGCGGTCTGCGCCTTGTCGGCATCCTTGGTCGTGGTCGCGGCGTGGTGTTCGACCGAGGCGTCGGTATGGTCGAGGTGGGCCTTGAGCGACTTGAGCGCGCGGAAGGCCTCCGGGTATTCGCCCTTGCCGGTGGCCTTGATGGCGGCGTCGATGAGCTTGCCGTACCTGGCGCTTTCCGATTTGTAGGTTTTGGCGGCCTTTTCAAAGGTCTTGTGCAGGGCCTCGCGCTCTTTGCCCGCGTTCTTCTGCATGGGGTCGTTCTTGTCCAATTCGACCAGGGCCTTGAGCAGGCCCGCGGAGCCCTTGGCGACGGTGATGACCTCCGCGGAGCGCGGGGAGCCCTTGCCCTGGAGGGGCTGCACCTGTTTGTTGTAGACGTCGCCCCAGCGTTTAGCAAAATCCGACATCGCGTATTTTCCTTTCCTCTAGCGCCCGGCGCGCCGGGGTCGCTGCCTGCATGCGTCATGGCCAGCTGCTGCCAGGCCCAAAGGAAGATAGTACATTTGGAAGAGGCAGTCAAGCGGTATTTGTTTCCGGGCGCGCGCCCTGCTATAACGGGCGTCGCGCCGCGCTTGCGAATCGCCACTGGAAAACTACAGGAGGTTGCCCGCCGTGAAGTATGTACTGCATTTTCCCCTGCTCGCCGTGCCGCTGATCGCGTACAACATACTGATGCTGGCGGGCTCCTCTATCGCGGAGAACCCCGACCTGATCCGCATCCCGCTCATGGCGAACGACGAGGCGATGTTTTTGAAGCTCGGCGATGTGCTGGTGATGCTGGGGATCGTGCTGCTTTACTTCGAGATTCTGAAGTCGACGCGCGCGACGCAGACGACCATCGCGGATCATGTTCTATCGCTGCTCGTGTTTATCGTGTTTCTGGTGGAGTATATCGTCGTGGCGGGGGCGGGCACGGCAACGTTCATGATCCTGGCGCTGATTTCCCTGCTGGATGTCATCGCGGGGTTTACGATAACGATTTCAACGTCCCGGCGGGATATTACCTTTGGCGGGGAGTGAGGTCAGGCGGCGCGGTTCAAGGGCGGCGACTGGTTTGTTTCCGGGGCGCCGGATGCGCGATGGAACGACGCGGAGTTGAACGAACTCAAGACGCTTCAGGGCGACGATTTCGAGGTAATTCGCATGGAGGGCGTGGTTGTGGGGGATTAATCAGCCGCCTTGTAATTGCGGCGTCGCGTGTGCCAGTTTATTGCCACGCACTATCCGCAACAGAAGGTTCGCGCCCATGCCCGTCACGACGCTCAAGCCCGAAGATCGCATCACGGCCATCGACCAGATTCGCGGCTACGCGATCTTCGGCATGCTCCTGGTCAACGCCAGCGGTTTCTTCCACCTGAAGCAGCTCACGGAGCAGCTCAGCCACCACCGCAACGTTTTCACGTACGCCGATACCATCGCACCGCTGTTTGTGTTTGTCGTGGGGATGGGCATGCGGCTTTCCTGGCTCAAGCGCGCGGAGAAGGCGGGCCATTCGGAGACGCGCTGGGCGATGGCGAAGCGCTTTGGCCTGCTGGTGCTGATCGCGTTTGCGCTGTACGCCGGCTGGCTCTGGGACGCGCTCATGGACATCGGCCTGGCGGGCCTGCTGGCGCTCTTCCTGATCGACAAGAAGCCGGCGGTCCGCGCGGCGTTTGCGTTCATCTATCTGGGTATCTACCAGGCCTTTGTGCATTTCACGGCGTACGGCCCGTGGATTATGCGCGCCGAGGGGCACCGCAGCATCGGCGGCGAGTCAACGCCACTTTGGGTCCAACTGATCCCGCAACATGGCGAGTTGTTCGGCGTGGCGCTGAATGGCGGCCCGCTGGGCCCGCTGAGCTGGTGCATGATGCTGCTTTTCGGGTCGATCGCATACGATCTGCTGCGCACGGGCGACGAGAAGAAGTTTATGGGCGCGTGGGCGGGCCTCGGCGTGGGCCTGTGCGCGCTGGGCTACCTGCTCTCGGTTGAATGGCCCGGCGTGAAGCAGGAATGGGCGATTTCCGCGTATTACATGACCGCGCCGTTCCCGCTGTGGTCCACGGGGCTCTGTTTCCTGACGCTGCTGGCGTTTTACCTGATTTGCGACAAGATCGGCTTCAAGATCCCGACCTTTGCGGCGCTCGGCATGAACCCACTTTTCCTGTACATCGTTCAGGCGCTGGCGCTTGACGTCATGGGTAACTTCAAGCCGGAAAGCCTTTCCCTGCCGGTGGGTCTGGCGGGTTTCTGCGTATTCTATGCCGCCATCGCGCTGCTGGCGTGGTGGTTGCAGCGCAAGTCGATCTATATCAAGATATAGCCGGGCCCGGCTCCGCGCGGGGCTCGCGAAGGGAGGGAGGTGTTGTGCAGAGACAACGCGCTTCGCGCTGGATTGCGGAGGGGCCGCGCTGGTGGGCGTCCGCGGCGTGTTTAGTGGTCGTGCTGGTCCTGGCCGGGGCGCCGGCCGCACCGGAAACTCCGGGCGCGGACCCGCCGGGGGCCTGGCGCAAGATCCCCGGGCGCGCGCCCGCCGCGGGGGATGGGCCGGGAATCAGCGAGGCCGACCTGGAGGCGCTGGAGGCCATTGGGTATCTTGGCGCGTATACGGACGTGCCGGATCAGGTCGGCGTTACGCACCACGATCCGGAGCGGGCCCAGGACGGCTACAACCTGTATGTATCCGGCCACGCGCCCGAGGCGGTTCTGGCCGATATGGAGGGGCGCGTCATCCACCGCTGGTCCCACGACGCCACGGAGCGCTACGGCGTCAAACCCAGCCGCAACTACTGGCGTCGGGTCCACCTGGCGGAGAACGGCGATCTGTACGCCGTGTGCGACCCGCACGGCATCCTGAAGCTGGACCAGGACTCCCGGCTGCTGTGGGCGAGCGACGGGTCCGAGCGCACCCACCATGATCTTTCGGTTACGGGTGAGGGGGTGGTTTACGCACTCGGCAAGGACATCGGTATCCGGCCCGAGTTTCATGATCGCATCACACTGATCGACGATACGGTGGTGACCATCGCCCCATCGGGGAGGACGCTGTCGCGCTTCCCGATGCTGGCGGCGTTCGGGCGCGGCCCATATGGGGCCGCCATGCACGCGCGGGTCCGCCGTTTTCTGGCGTCGCAATCGGGCTCCCACGCGGAGAGTTTCCACACAAACACCATCGAAGTGCTGGACGGATCGCTTGCGGGCGTGTCGCCCCTGCTGAAGAAGGGGAATATCGTGTTCTGCTCGCCCACGCAGAGCACGGTTTGGATAATCGACGGCGAGACCGAGACGGTTGTGTGGTCGTGGACGCACGACTGGGGGCGGATCCACCAGCCGACCTTTCTTCCGGATGGCAACTGGCTGCTCTTTCACAACAGCGGCTACCAGAACGCGGACGGGGAGTGGCGATCGCGGGTGGTGGAATACGATTTTCCGGGGTGTAACGAAGTGTGGTCCTACGGCGGGATAAAAGGGTTGCCGGAGACGGAGTTTTACTCGGGCACGTCGAGCCTGGCGGACCGGCTGCCGAACGGCAACACCCTGATCACGGTGAGCGAATCCGGGCGCGCCATCGAAGTCACGCCCGACAAGGAGGTGGTGTGGGAATTCTCCAACCCGAAGCGCGCGGGGGAGAACAACGAATTGATCGCGACGCTGTTTCAGGTCGAGCGCATTCCACGCTCCTACTGCAAGTCTTGGCTGACCGGTCCGTAATGGCGCGGGCGAACTCAATCGCCGACCATAAACGCGGCTGACTTCTATTGTTTTCGGGGCACGAAAGTCCACACTAAATAGCGCTTTCCCGCCTCCAACGTTGTTATGGCTAGAGCGGGATCGCTGATCGTGCGCGCCATGGTCAACGTGCCGACGAGGGCCGAATACAAGTTGATGGCTTTCGCCAGGTTCTCCTCGGGTGGATCCTCGGGGAACTGATCCTTCAGCGCGGCGGCGAACATATCATAAATCCGAACCATGTGCTGTTCGTACAGCGCGCGATGTCCCGCCTTACTCCGCTGCATGTCCGTGCTTAATGAAGTAAACGCGCAGCTCGAACCCACATCGGTCAGGCTGCGTTCGGAGAGGTGATCTTCTATGATCCCTTTGAGGGCGGCCGAGCCCTCCACGTCAAACCGCTTTGCCAGGTTCGCCTCAAGTCGGGCCAGATCGTGGCAAACTGCCTGGGCAAAAAGGTCGTCCTTGGATTTGAAATGGCTGTAGAGCGCACCGCGCGACAATCCCGCGTATTTCATGATCTGATCCGTGCCCGCCTCGCCACGTCCGTGTTTTTTTAAATAGGCAATGGCCCGGTCCAGGATCACTGTCTTTAGCTTCTCTTTTTCGCCCTTGCGGGTCTTCATGCGCGTCTCCATTCGAAATCCGCAGACAAGAATCGACAATTACGATGCAGAACGACATCGTAATTAAAGTTTTTAGTAAAATAATAACAGGAACTTAGGGGCTCCGCAAAGTTTTTCTTGATTTTTAAAACAATTCTGTATTAAAATTGAATCGTACTTGAACCCGGAGAAATCGCCATGAATCAGTCCAAGGTCATTGAAGTTGAATTCCAGGAGCAGCGCGTGCTGGTAACCGGTGGAACAAAGGGCACAGGGAGGGCTATGGCCGAGCGTTTTCTCCAGGGCGGTGCGACGGTCGCTGTAACCGCCCGCCAGGAACCCGACTACCCGTCGGAGGCTCACTTCATACAAGCGGATCTTTCCACGTTCGAAGGCTGCAATGTAGTCGTGGAGCAGGTCATGGAACAGCTTCAGGGGATCGACATTCTCGTCCACAACGTAGGTGGATCCTCGGCGCCGAGCGGGGGCTTCGCCACGGTTAGCGACGAGATCTGGCAGCAGAACCTGAATGAGAATCTCTTTCCCGCGGTGCGTCTGGACCGCGCCTTGCTGCCCGCCATGATCGCCCGGGGAACCGGCGCGATCATTCACATTTCCTCAATCCAGCGGACATTGCCTTTATTCGATTCGACCCTGGCCTACGCCGCCGCCAAGGCTGCTCTGAGCAACTACAGCAAGGGCCTGTCAAAGGAGGTGAGCCCGAAGGGCATTCGCGTCAATTCCGTGGCGCCCGGTTTCATCGAGACCGATGCGGCACAACGCATGATTCAACGCATGGCGGATCAGAATAATACCGACGCGGCCATCGCGCGCGAATCGCTGATGGAAATGCTCGGTGGAATACCCCTGGGCCGGCCCAATCGTCCGGAAGAAGTCGCCGAACTCGTCGCATTCCTCGCGTCGGATCGGGCCTCGTCCATTACAGGTTGCGAATTCGTCATCGACGGTGGAACCATCCCCACAATCTAGGAGAATAAATCATGACAATCGAACTCACCGGTGCAATCAATCGGTACGTCGAGGCTTGCAACCGGCACGACGTGCGGTCGGCACTTGCCAGCTTTTCCGAGGATGCCGTAGTTCACGATGAAGGGGCGACCCATCGCGGCGCGAAGCCAATAGAAACCTGGCTCGCCGATACGATGGATCAGTTCCGGTTCCAACTCAAACCTATCCGAAGCGTGGTCGATGGCGACCATGAGGTGGTGAGCATGGAGGTTTCAGGCGACTTTGACGGTAGCCCGGTGATCCTGGATTCCCGATTCCGGATTGAGGGCGAAAAGATCGCGTCACTGGAGATCGGGTACGGATCATAGGTAAAGCGATGCCCCGTGTCGAAAATACGTACAGATGACAAATGGGTCAATCACCTTGCTCAAACTGGGCAAGAGTGCGTTCAGCGAGCGGGGCTGCTGCCCTGAAATACGCGAGCGGCGGAAGCAAAACGTGGAAAAGGTCTTCGCCCGTACGGGAAGTTACCCCTGGCGGGCGAAGACGTACTGAACGACCTGACCGGATGCGGTGACCCCATGATGGCCACGGCGGGCGCTTACAGGAACATCAGGATCAGGATCTGCGCGATGATGACGCGCAGGATCATGGTGAGCGGGTAGACGGTGGCGTAGGCGACGGTGGGGCCCTCGGAGCCGGCGAAAGTTCCGGCGAACTGGAGCGCGGGCGGGTCGGTCATGCTGCCGGCGAAGAGCCCGCAGATGCTGAGGAAGTTCATCTTCATCACCAGGCGCCCGACGATGCCGGCCAGGAGCAGGGGAATGAGGGTGATCATGGCGCCGACGAACATCCAGAGCAGCCCGTCGCCCCGGACCAGCGTCTCCACCAGATGCCCGCCCGCCTTCAGGCCGACGCATGCGAGGAAGAGCACGATGCCCAGCTCGCGGATGATGAGGCTTGCGCTGTCCGGCAGGTACCAGACGACTTTGCCCACGTGGCCGAGGCGGCTGAGGATAATGGCCACCAGGAGCGGGCCGCCGGCGAGCCCGAGCTTGACCGGCGCGGGGATGCCGGGGACGGTGAACGGAATACTGCCGACGACAACGCCCAGGACGATGCCGATGAAGACGGGGAGCAGCTCCGGATGGTCGAGCGCGCGCCGGGAATTGCCCAGCACCGCCGCGACGCCATCGAGCTGCTCGCGATCGCCGACCGCCATCATGCGATCGCCGTATTGCAGGCGTAGGGACGGCAGGACCGGCAGCTCCACGCCGGCGCGGCGCAGGCGGGTTATGCGGACGTTGTAGCGCGCGGGCAGGGCCAGGTCGCGCAGGGACTTGCCGACCACGTCTTTCTTGGTGACGGCGAGCAGGCGCGGCTCCAGGTTGCTCGGGGCGGCGGCGAGATCGACGTCCGCGGCCTTGCCGATGAGCAGCCGGAGGGCGTGTAGCTTGCGGTGCGTCCCCACCGCGAGGACGATGTCACCCCGGTGGAGCACGGTCTCCGCGGTGGCGACGCTTTGCACGCCCTCGTGCTGGACGCGGGAAATGACGACACCGGATTCCTCGAAGACGCCGATTTCGCCCAGGGCCATGCCTTCGAGGCTCGGGTTTTCCACGATGTAATTGGCGCGCTCCAGCGGCTCCAATTGGCCCGCGCGCGCCTTTTGCATCCGGTCGGACTCGTCCACCACCTTCACGCGGAAGAGCACCCGGAGCAGCAGCATCGCGAGGATAACCCCGGCGATGCCGAAAGGATAGGCCACGGCGTAGCCCAGGCCCGGCAGCGCCAGGAGATCTTCCGGCGCGCCGGCCCCGGCGATAGCCTCCTGGGCCGCGCCCAGGCTTGGGGTGTTGGTGGTGGCGCCCGCCAGCAGCCCGACCACGACGGGGATGTCCAGGCCGAAGAGGTATCCCAGCGCCAGCGCGGTGAACGCGCCCGCGAGTACCACGCCGGCGGCGAGAAGATTGAGCGGCAGCCCTTCCCGGCGCAGCGAATCGACGATGCCCGGGCCCACCTGCGCGCCGATGGAGTAGACGAAAAGGATCAGGCCGAACTCGCGCGCGAACTCCATCATCTCGTGGTTCACATCGAACTGGAGATGCCCGAAGGCCAGGCCGGAGAAGAGGACCCCCGCAATGCCCAGCCCCACGCCGCGGACCTTGATGCCGCCCAGCACCAGGCCCGTGACGGCCACCAGCGCCAGCACGGCGATCGTGCCGGCTATCGAGGCGCCGGTGAAGAGTTCCTGAAACCAGTTCATGTCGGGTGGATTGCCTTTTTCCGTTGCCGGCGGGGGTTGAAATCGGGGTAACACTTTAGCCGTACGAAGTAGCGCCAGATCTTTTTGTGTCATGCCGCGATATTACGACGAGAGTGCGCAAGGCTGGGAGCGCAGGCGTCCCCGCCTGCTATGCACCGGAGGTGCATGGCGTGTTTGCAATACCGGCACGATTGAACGGAGAGACGATTAGACCCGGATTACCGCCGCTTATCAATTTCGCGCCTTCGGCGCGGTGCGGGCGGGCCGCCCGCGCTCCCATTGGTCCGCACCTCCGTTGCGGCGCGGATTTGTGTCGTCGAGAAATCAAGCTAACTTCATTCCGCTAAAGTGTTACAAATCGGGAATAGGAAGTACCGCGAAATCGCGCGATCCGGTACGGGCGGCCCGCGCACATCCGGGAACCCGGCGCCACCCGACCGCGCCGTTGCTTCGCCGGAGAAATGTGCGCTGATCGTAGCAAGTGCGGAGCGCGCGCGGCAACTGGACGGCGGTGTGTGCTGCTACCATTCCGTTTTGCGCGAAAATGGGGACGAGTGAGCGCATTGGAGTTTCCGTTCTCGATAACTTGTTCCAACCCCGTATCATTGCAACCTTTACGCGTTCACGGGTATCATACGCACTAAGCTGGACCGGGCTGGCGGTGGGCCGGTTTTCTGGCGGGAATCGCGGATTTATTGCGTTGTAATGGAGTTTTTCGATGCGAACCTGGTCCCGAATGCTCCTGGTGGGCTTCCTAATCGCAGCTTTTGGCGCCTGGGCGCAGGACGAGCCGGCGCCGGTTCCGGCGGAAGCGCGGTCCGAGGCGGAAGAGCGGCCTGTGGCGCCGCTTGAGCCGGCGTCCCTGGGCGCGCCCGAGGTGACGGTGCTGCGCGCGGGAAGCGCCGAGGCTGCGCCCGGCGCGCTGACGCTCATGATGATGATCAAGCAGGGCGGCGCGATTCTTTGGGTGATTATGGCGCTCGGATTTGTGGCGTTTGTGCTCTCCGTTTTTTACCTGATGACGGTAACGCCGGGTCGGGAGGCTCCGCGGACGCTGGTGAAGCGCGCGCACGGCATGCTGCACGCGGGCGACCTGCGGGGGGCGTACCAGATGTGCCAGGAGCGGGATGAATACCTGGCGATGGTGCTTCGGGCGGGCCTGAAGATGGCTGGCCACGAGCGGTATGTGATCCAGGAGGCGATGGAGAGCGAGGGCGAGCGCGGGGCGACGGCGCTCTGGCAAAAGATTTCCTACCTGAACAATATCGCGTCGCTTTCGCCGTTGCTGGGGCTGCTGGGGACGGTGTGGGGGATGATGCAGGCCTTCGGCGCGATCGCGCTGGAGGACGCGCAGGTGAAGGGTCTCACGCTTGCGTACAGCGTTTCGCTTGCGATGATTACGACGGCGGCCGGGCTGCTGGTGGCGATTCCGGCGCTGGCGGTGTATTTCTTCCTTCGCGGGCGGGTGCTGAAGATCATTGCTGCGGTCGAGGCCAACGCGAGCGAGTTTGTGGAGCTTATTGTAAAGGAGAGCGACGCATGAAGTTCGGCAGCACCCAGCCGGAGCTTTCCGAAAGCATCCAGGTCGCGCCGTTAATCGACATCGTGTTCCTTACGCTCGTGTTTTTCATGGTGACGTCGGTGTATGGCGCGCTGGAATCCGAGGTGGATATCACCCTGCCCACGGCGGACACGGCGATCCAGTCCGAGCGCAACCGCGGCGAGATTTTTATCAACTTGCGCGAAGACGGCGCGATTGTTGTGAATGACCGGGAGCACACGATCCCGGAGCTGCAGGAATTGCTCGATCGCGTTGCGGAATTCTTCCCGGGCGGCGCGGTGATCATTCGGGGGGACCAGTCCGCGCAGTTGGGCCGTGCGATCCAGGTGCTGGACGCATGCCGGAAGGCGGATATCCAGAATGTGTCGTTCGCCGCGCTGGAGCCGCCGCGCGACGCCGCGCCGGGAGGCGGCTGAGATGCGCCGGCCTGGGACCCATGGCCCCGCGCCGCTCTTGATGGCCGCGCTGATCGTGGCGCTGGCGCTGCCGTGCGCCGCCCAGCGGGACGCGGACGCGTTGCAGCGCAAGCTCGACGTGGCGAATGGGATGTTCCTGCGCGGCCTCTTCGAAGACGCGGCCGCGGAATACGAAGCGTACCTGGCGCTGCTGGGCGGCCAGCCCGCGCCGCCCGAGGTGTGGTACCGGCTTGGGGAGGCGGCGTACGCGGCGGGCGATTACGCCCGGGCGCTGGAAGCGTTCGAGGCGCTGCAGGCGCTTCCGGGGGACAATCCGTTCAAGCAGCGGGCGCAGCTGAGCCAGGGGGAGGTGTATTACCTGACGGAGGCGTACGCGCGGGCTATCCAGGTGCTGGAGCCGATCGCCAGCGGCGCGAGCGACGGCGAATCGCGGGGGCGCGCGCTGTATTTTGCGGGCCAGGCGATGTTCGGCCAGGACAACGTGGCGGACGCCATTGCGCGATTCAAGATGCTCGTGGAGGATCTTCCGGGCCACCCGCTCGCGCCCTATGCGGAGTTCCAACTTGCCTACGGGTATTCCGCGCGCGGGGATCTGGAGAATGCGGCCATACATTTTTCGGCGGTGGCGGGATCGAAGGCGGATGACGCGCTGCGGATGGAAAGCCGCTTCCGCGCGGCGCAGACGTATGACCAGATCGGCTGGTACAGCGCGGCGCTGGGGGCCTACGAGCAATTGCGGGCGGAGTTTCCGGAGTCGCCCTTCCGCGAACAGGCGGGCGCGGGCCATATCTGGGCGCTTTACCACGAGGGCAAGTTCGACGAAGCGCAGTCGGCGATTCGCGATCATCTGAAGCAATTTCCCGAGACGGCGCAGCGCGTGGAGCTGGACTATGTCGCCGCGAACTGCCTCCAGCAGACGGGCGACAACGGCAAGGCGCTTGAAGCCTTTGAGAAGCTGCGGGCGGAGCATCCCGAATCGCCGTTCGCGGTGCGGTCGCTGTACAAGATCGCGTGGATCCACTATCTGGAGAAGCGCTATGACCAGGCCCGGGAGCGGGCGACGGCGTTTCTCCAGGGAAATCCCCCCGCGGATTTGAGCGGCGAGGCGGCCTTTTTGCTGGGGACGATTCACGTGGCGCAGGGCAGCTTTACGGAGGCGCAGCGCGAGTTCCGGCTCGTGGCGGACCAGTACCCGGACAGCGCGTTCGGGGCGGAGGCCCTGTTCAAGGCGGGCGAGTGCCTGGAGGCGCTGGCGATGTCCGGGCCGGCGGCGGAGACCTTCGACGCGTTTCTGGACCGCTACCCGGAGCACGCGCTGGCCCCGCAGGCGCTGTTGCGCGCGGGCGACACCCGGTTTGCGGCGGGGGACTACGAGACCGCCGCGGAGCGGTTCACGCGCGTGCTCGATCGCGAATTGGATCCCGCGCTGGAAGAACAGGCGCGTTACCGGCTTGCGCTCGCCTGGAACAACCTGGAGCGGCACGCGGACGCGGTGGCCGCTTTTGCGACGCTTGTGGACCGCTTTCCGGAATCCGCGTATCGCGAGGAGGCGCTCTTTCGCGTCGCCGAGTACACGCTGAAGGTGGCGGGGGAACCGGTCGAGGCGGTGGAGCGTTACCAGGCCCTGATCGACGCCGCGCCCGAGGGCCCCTACGCCGACCGGGCGCTGCTCGGGCTGGCCCTGGCGCGCTACGAGCATAAGGACTTTGATCAGGCGGCCGATCTTTTCCTGGAAATCATGCGCGAGCGGCCCGGGGTGGCGCTAAACGAAGAAGCGTATACCTGGACCGGCCAGTGGTACTTTGACAATGCGGAATGGAAGCCGGCCGCGGAGGCATTCGAGGCGCTGCTCGCGGCGGCGCCGGCCTATCCCTACGCCGATCAGGTTCGCCTGAAGATCGCGGAATGCCTGGAGCAGTCCGGCGCGGCGGCGGATGCGCTGGCCATGTATGAGACGGTGGCGGAAGGTTCCAATACGAATTCCGTCTCCACGGAAGCGCGCTGGCGCATGGCGCGGATTCACGAGGCGCGCGGCGAGCTGGACCAGGCGCTGGAATGGTACGAGGTTGCGGCGAACTCCAACACGGGCGAAATCGCGGCGCGCGCGCGCTTTCAAATGGGTGTGCTGCAGGAGGGCCAGGAGGCGTGGGACAAGGCCGCGCGGAGCTTCATGGGGGTTGCGATCCTGTTTCTTCACGAGTCGATTTCGCCCGAGGCGCTCTGGCGCGCGGGCCAGTGCTATGAAAAGGCGGGGCAGCCGGATTCGGCGCGGAAGGCCTACGCCGAATTGCGGGCGGATTTTCCGGAGAGCGATTTCGCCGCGAAGGCCGGGGAGGCCCTCTCGGCCCTCGGGAGCCCGTAATGCTTAGCCGGCGCACGTTGTTTGGTCTGAGCGTGGTACTTGGGGCCCTGCTCTACGCCGCACTTTTCGCGGTGGCGCCGCGCATCGAAATGCTCCATGCCGGAATCCGTCCCGACCGCGCGTTTGAGCGTTTTTATGTCCACCTGCGCGATGCGGAGCAGATTCTCTCGACCGAGTCGCCAGCCGACCGGCAGGCCTTTACGTCGCGTCCCGGATCTGTGCGCGATCTGCTGAAGATGGAGGAGGCCACCGTCCGGGCGTCCGCCCCGGACGCGCCACCGGTGGAGATTCCCGACCTGGCGCGCCGGATTGCCAGCGATCGCATCCAACAGCCGCCGGAACCGATGGCGGACACGCTGCGCCGTCTCGATGACAAGATAATTGAGATCACGCGGGATATCGCGCGGCGGGATCTGGAGGTTCCCCGGCGGCTGGTGCGCCCGAGCCCGGAGCATGTTCCCCTTATTGAGGGCACGCCCGCGTTGCGCGAGCCCGGCTCCTTCGATGCCGCGCCGGCCGTCACCCTGCCGCCTTCGGGACTGCCGAGCCTGCTCGCCGAGGGGCCGGGCGCGCTTCTGGAAGGAGGGCGGGACATGGCGGAGCCGCTCGATTCCGCCCGTCCGCTGGTTCGTCTGGAACCCATGACGGATATTCCGAAACTCCAGGCCCGCGCGGAACCGATCCGCGCGCCGGTGCGCCGTGCGATGGATGAGGCCCGGGAAGCGCACGGCTACGGGTTCCTGGACGATCTACTGGACATCGAGCTTTCGACGTGGCGGAATCCAGGAGAGGCGGAGGGGTATTTCCGCGTGCGCATTGTGCCGAAACAGGGCGAATCCATTCCGGTGTTGCCAAAGGACGTTACGTTTGTAATCGACGCTTCCAACAGCATTCCGCAACACAAGCTGAACACGACGGTCCGGGGTGTTCGAGAAGCGCTGCGCCAGCTTAAGCCGGAGGACCGGTTCAACGTCATCGCGTTTCGTGACAGCCCGCAGCCGTTCAAACCCGATGTCGTGCCGGCGAGCCGGGAGCACCTGACGGAGGCCGAGGCGTTTATCGGAAATCTCCAGTCGCGGGGCGAAACCGATGTCTACAAGGCGTTGCAGCCGGTGGTCCAGCATCAGCCGCGGCCGGGCACCCCCGGTGTGGTGCTGGTGCTCAGCGACGGGCGCCCGACGGCCGGGATCCGCGATGGGCGCGTGATTATCAATGGGCTCACGGCCGACAACCGGTATGGCAACGGCGTGTACGCGTTTGGCGGCGGGCGGACGGTGAACCGATCCCTTCTCGACCTGCTCGCGTACCGGAACAAGGGGGTGACGGAGGTCACGGGCAGTATCGACAGCATCGCTCGGGAGTTTCCGCGCTTCTTCGAGATGCTCCGCGATCCGATCCTGGTGGGGCTGGAGGCGGATTTCGGCCGCATCGACGAGTCGAAGGTCTTCCCGCGCAGCATGCCGGACTTTTTCCAGGGCCAGGCGGTGACGCTGTATGGCCGCTACCGCCCGGGCGAGGAGGAAGAGTTTACGCTGTGGCTTGCGGGGCAGGCGGGCGAACAGAAAAAGGAGGTCATTTTCCGGACCGCTTTTGAGGAGGCGAGTGACGGTGGCCAGGACATTGCCCGCGGCTGGGCTTTTCAGAAGGCCTACTACATCATCGGGCGCATTTCGCGCGAGGGGGAAACGCCGGAGCTGCTTGACGCGTTGAGGAAGCTCCGGTCGGAGTACGGGGTGCGCACCAGCTATGACGATTGACACTCCGCTTCGGGCGTCCGCCCGGATCGCGCTGATCGGCCGTCCGGACGCCGCCGCGCGCCTCGGTCTGCCGGCGATTTACGGCGGGGACGCCGCGCTCTGCGAGGAGCGGCGCGCGCGCATGCGGTCCGCGATTATGCGGTACCGAGAAGTCTACGGCGATGATCCGGTGCGGGTGTTTCGCGCGCCGGGGCGCATCAACCTGCGCGGCATGCACGTGGACACGCACGGGGGCTGGCTCAACTTGATGACGCACCAGCGCGAGGTGCTTGTCGTTTCGGGCGCATCGCCCGATGGCGCGGTGTCGGTCGCCAACACGAATCCGGCCTACGGTCCGCTCCGGGTGTCGCTTGCCGAGCTGCCCCAGCCCGAACCCGGCGCGCCGTGGGGCGATTTCATCGGGAGCGGCCTGGTTTGCGCGCGCCACGCCGCGGCGCCCGGGCACTGGCGGAACTACATCGAGGGGGCGTGGCGCCGGGCGCGGTTTGCGTTTCCCGGGGCGGGCGGATTGCGCCTGGTGGTCGACAGCACGCTCCCCGAGGGCGCGGCCCTGAGCTCGTCGGCCGCGCTTTGCATCGCGCTGCTGCAAAGCTGGGCGGGCTGGTATGGCGCGCCGCTCCAGCCGGCGGACCTGATACTGGCTGCGCAGGACGCGGAATGGTACACCGGGTCGCGCTGCGGGACCTGCGACCAGGCGGCTATCGTGCTGGGGCAGCCGAACGCGATCATCCACGCCGCACTGGACCCGCGCCGGTTCAGCATTGCGGACGCCCGCGCGATACCGTTCCCCGATGCGCTGCGCATACTCGTGATTAACAGCCACACCGTTCGGAATATCAGCGGGGCGGACAAGATCGCGTACACGACCAACCGATTCGCGTATTCGATGGCCCTTTCTATCTTCCAGCAGGCGGCGGGCGCGTCGGGGCTCGGGGAGGGTGCGGGCGGCTGGAACACCCTGGCGGCGATCGGCGCGGAATCCCTCGGCGGCAACGCCAACCTATACGGCGTGTTGCGTGATGTGCCCGAGCGCATTGCGCTGGGGGATCTGCGGGCGGCGTACGACCTGCCACACCTGGACGCCGAGTACGCGCGCTATTTCGGCGATCTCCCCGATGCGTTGAAGCCCCGGGAGATTGGCCTGCGCGGCCCCTTACTCTTCGGGATCGCGGAATCCGCGCGCGCGCGGAGCTTTGCACTGGCGATGGAGGCGGGCGCCTGGGCCCGCGCGGGCGCGCTGATGAGCATTGGGCATGATGGCGATCGCCGCGTTGATCGGGACGGGCGTCCCGTGTTGCACGAGCTGACCGACGCGCGGCTCGATCAGCTTGCGGCTTCCGATGTTCCCATCGAGGAATGCCCGGGGGCCTATGGCGCGAGCAGCCCCGCGCTGGATGCGCTGGTGGACGCGGCGCTGGAACATGGCGCGCTGGGCGCCTCGCTGACAGGCGCGGGTATCGCGGGCGTGGTGCTGGCGCTGTGCCGTGCGGAGGATGCCGCGCGGATCGC
This sequence comes from Candidatus Hydrogenedentota bacterium, assembly GCA_019637335.1. NCBI lineage: Bacteria > Pseudomonadati > Candidatus Hydrogenedentota > Candidatus Hydrogenedentota bacterium. The sequence goes on from JAHBVV010000017.1 coordinate 15,766, forward strand.
CGAGGGTGTGCGCCAGTTCATGGGCGGTGCGGCGTACACACGCGCCGCGTCGTTGCCGGATCGCCTTTCGCCGGCGCAGCTTGCCGGGGCCGTTGTGGAGAACCGTGCCTGCGCCGGGGCGGGGGAGGTGAAGGGTGAATGGTGAATGGTGAATGGTGAATGGTGAAGGTGCGGAACGTCCGCCGCAAGCGGAAAGGGTGAAGGGTGAAGGGGCGGCACGTCCGCCGCAGGCGGAAAGGGTGAAGGTGCGGAACGTCCGCCGCAGGCGGAAAGAGTGAAGGGTGAAGGGGCGGCACGTCCGCCGCAGGCGGAAAGGGTGAAGGTGCGGAACGTCCGCCGCAGGCGGAAAGAGTGAAGAGTGAAGGGTGAAGGGTGAAGGTGCGGCACGTCCGCCGCAGGCGGAAAGGGTGAAGAGTGAAGGGGCGGCACGTCCGCCGCAAGCGGAAAGGGTGAAGGGTGTTTTTTTGGGGGCGTGGTTATAACAGGAGGATATGAAGTTATGTCTTCGAATCGAGTGTTACGTTGCGGGCTTGTACTGTCGTTGGTTGTGTTGTGCGCGGGCGCGATGGGTCTGGAGCCGCTTCGGGTGAGCGAGAACAGCCGCTTCCTGACCTATGCGGACGGGAGCCCGTTTTTCTACCTGGGCGATACGGCCTGGGAGCTGTTTCACCGCCTGAACCGGGAGGAGGCGGAACGCTACCTTGAGAGCCGGGCGGCCCACGGCTTCACCGTGGTTCAGGCGGTTGTGGTGGCGGAGTTGAGCGGCATCAAGCAAGGCAACGCCTACGGGGAAAAGCCCTTTCACGATCTCGATCCGGGGCGGCCGAACGAGGCCTATTTCGCCCATGTGGACTGGATCGTGGACCGCGCCGCGGACAAGGGGCTGTATACGGGCATGCTGCCGACCTGGGGCCGCTGGGCGGGCGGGAACGACGAGGGCCGCGAGCTCAATGATTTCTTCAACGCCGGGAACGCCCGCGCTTACGGCCGCTTCATCGGGGAGCGCTATCGGAGCCGTCCGGTGATCTGGATCCTTGGCGGCGACCGGCAGCCCACGAAGAGCATGGCGGTTTGGGACGAAATGGCGGCGGGCCTGCGCGAGGCCGTGGGAGATTCGCAGCTCATCACCTATCACCCGCGCACCGCGTCCTCTCCCGAATTGCACGGCAAGGCCTGGCTGGATTTCAACATGATCCAGAGCGGGCACGATCCGAAGAGCATGAATTACGGGGCGATCGAGCGCGATTATGCGTTGATTCCGCCGAAGCCGTGCATGGATGCGGAGCCCGCCTACGAATACCCGCCCGACGCGATGCCGGAGAAGCGGCCGGTGGGCGCGGTCCAGGTGCGGCGGAATGCGTACTGGTCGGTGTTTGCGGGCGCGCACGGGCACACTTACGGCACGCACCCGATCTGGCAAATGTACGACGAAGGCCGCAAGCCCCTTTGGGATGTGGAGACGCCGTGGCATCAGGCCCTGGATCTGCCCGGCGCCAGCCAGATGAAGCACCTGAAGCGTTTGATGCTCAGCCGGCCCTATCTTACGCGGATCCCCGATCAGGGACTGATCCTGTCCGAGAACCCCAATGGGTTGGGACGCCTCCAGGCGACGCGGGACGGCCATCCGGGGCGGGGCGACGCCACGTATATGTTCGTGTATTTCCCGGAACACCACCGGGCGGTGATCAATACGGCGGCGATTGCGGGGGATACCGTCCGGATTGGGTGGTTTGATCCGCGCACCGGGGAGTTCACGGTGGCCGGGGAACAGGCCAACACCGGCTCCCTGGAATGCGAACCGCCCACGAACGCTTCCGGTGAAGACTGGGTGCTTGTCGTCGATGACGCCGGCCGGGGGTATCCCGCACCGTAATTCGTAACACTTTAGCGGTCTGAAGTGCGGAACAGTATGAGTTCGTACTAATGGAGACGGTGTGTATGGAGCGCCGGCGGCCCGCCGGCATGGCGCCGAAGGTGCAAGAATACGTTGCCGGAGTCCTCCGACGACACGCGGATTCTGATGCGACGGTAGCATTTCCAGAACGCTGCCTTGCGCCGGTGGCGCAATCTGCCGGCGGGCCGCCGGCGCTCCATAGTTGCACGTAGCCTTTATTCAGTAAGTCGCTCTGGTTTGGCCACTGTACTTCGTTCGGCCAAAGTGATACCGCAATTCAATGCCCGGCGCCGCCGCTGCCGCAGCGCGGCAACGCGCGGCGCCGGGCCACCCAATGCGCCTTTCGGCAATTGGCTTGCGATTGCGACCGGTATACGGGGAAGAATCCGCCCTTACCTCTTCTTTCCGAGGCTGTGCCAGCCGAGGAAGGTGACCAGCGCCATGCCGAGCATGAAGATGTCGCCGAGGATTGGTCGCAATCCGTCCACCAGGTCTTTTGTTCCGGGCATGCATCCCGGTGGGTTGCCTTCGCCTTCCCCTTCTCCTTCACCCTCTCCTTCGCCTTCGCCTTCGCCTTCGCCTTCCCCTTCCCCTTCCCCTTCCCCTTCCCCTTCCCCTTCCCCTTCCCCTTCCCCTTCGCCCTCGCCCTCGCCCTCGCCCTCTCCTTCACCCTCTCCTTCACCCTCTCCTTCTCCTTCACCCTCTCCTTCGCCTTCAGCCGCTGCATCGCTGACCACGATGTAGTCGCGTCGAACCGCGGTGTCGTCCGTGTTCGTGTTGGTTACGCTCAATGAAACGTCGTAGCTCCCGGGCGCGGTGTAGGTGTGGCTCGGGTTTTGCTCGAAGCTGGACGCGCCATCGCCGAAGTTCCAGAACCAGGTCTGGATCTCGCTGCCGATGGATAGGGTTCGGTCGGTGAATTGAACAGTAAGCGGCGCGATGCCCGATTGCACGTCCGCTTCGAAATCGGCCTCAAGTTGCGCCACGACTTCGCCCGGGGTGTAAGTAATCCGCAGCGTGGGGCGTTGGCTGGCGACGGTATTTTCCCGGGAGGCGATTTGGCGTGCGGTGGTGGGCTGCGTTTCGTCGCCGAGGACAAACCAGCCGAAATTGGTCGCGGGGTTATCCGCCCAGGCCTGTACATCTTCGACCAGGAGCGGGCCGGACCACGTGTACTCGCCTTCGCCGGCAACACTGGCGGTGGCGCGGATGCCGGAAGTCCTGTCGCCGCCCGCGTTCGACCACGCGTCGGAATCGAAGAAGGCAAAGGTCCAGGTGGCGTCGCCCGCCGCCGCCCCCGCGCCCATTCCGCCCGGCGCGCCCGCATTGGAGTTGCCCTCGCCCCAGTCCCGCGCGGCCCGTTCGAGTATGAAGTCCCGCGCGGTTTCGTCGATGGTTCGCGTCACGGTCATCGTCAGCGTCGCGCCGGTAACGGTGGCTCCCGACGGGAGCGCGCCGGCGACATCGAACGCGATCAGCGATCGCCGAACCGCGCCGATGTTCGTGTTACCGACGAACAAGAAGGCGCCGGCGCCATTGGCGATAGCGCCGTCTTCATCTTCGTACAGCGTGACATCCCGCGCCGGCGGGATAACCACGACCTCCTCGCCTTCGCCTTCGCCTTCGCCCTCGCCCTCGCCCTCACCCTCGCCCTCACCTTCACCTTCACCTTCACCCTCGCCCTCGCCCTCGCCCTCGCCCTCGCCCTCGCCCTCACCCTCACCCTCACCCTCACCCTCACCCTCACCCTCACCCTCACCCTCACCCTCACCCTCACCCTCACCCTCACCCTCACCCTCACCCTCACCCTCACCCTCACCCTCACCCTCACCCTCACCCTCACCCTCGCCCTCGCCCTCGCCTTCACCTTCGCCTTCGCCTTCGCCTTCACCTTCGCCTTCACCTTCGGACGGTACAGCGTTTCCTATCAGAAGCGGTTGCGGGTCGTCGGTGGAGACAATCTTATAGATTTCGCCGAGAAAACGGGCGCGCGGACACGTGGGGGTGTTGATGTCACCGCGCGAACAGATGTAGAGCCCGCCCGCCGCGTCCTCCCCGAACGAAGTCAGGTTGTTGATGACCATGCCCGCGCCCGGATCGAGTTCCACGGTGCGATCGATGAATTCCACGATTGCGCCGTTTTCGAGGCGCAGCGACCAGATTTTCGATGGGCCGGCCGGATCGCAGGCGCCCGTGGCCGGTCCGCTCCAGTCCCCGAAGAAATAGGCCCCCTGAAGTTCGGGGATTTTGTCGCCCCGGTAGACATAGCCGCCGATGATGGCTTCCTTCGGGGCTCCGATATCGCCATGGCAGCGATCGTAGATGGGCAGCGTCAGGCCCTCCGTCACGCACCCGGTTCCCGAGCAGGGGCCGCCGAAGCCGATGCACGCGTTGCCCTCCATCACGTTGAACCCGTAATTTTCGCCGCCCTTGCTGGAGCCGGGCTGGTAGTTGAGTTCCTCCGGACCGCCCCCGGCCACATCGCCGAGGTACATGTCGCCATTGGCGCGGTCGAAGGAGAAACGCCAGGGCTGGCGGAGGCCCAGGGCCCAGATCTCCTCCCGAACGCCGCCGCCTTCGCCCACAAACGGGTTGTCCGGGGGAATGGCGTAGGGGAGCCCGTTGTCCACATCCAGGCGGAGCAATTTGCCTTTCAACAGCGCGAGATTCAAACCGTTGTCGCCGGTTCCCTGCATGATCCCGGTCGAAAAGTACAGGTAGCCGTCGTTCGGGCCGAAGGCGATCATACCGCCGTTGTGGTTTTCGTTCGGATTCTCCACCCGGACGATTTCGACGCCGCTTCCGGGGTCGGCCCGGTCCGGATTGTCCGCGCTGACCTGATAGCGGGCGACCACGGAGTCGGCGTGGAAGGGATCCGCATCGTTCCGCTCGGTGTAGGACACGAAGAAATAGCCGTTGTCGGCATATTGCGGATGAAAGGCGAGGCCGAGCAACCCCTGTTCGCTGCGACCGTGGGAAATCAGGTTGGTGTCGCTCACCAGGGCGGTGAGGTCCAGAAAGGGCGTTGGTTCGGGAACCAGCGTGGCTGCGCCATCCTCGAAGGCCTGATTGAGGACGTGAATGGTCCCCTCCTGCCCCACGACGAACAGGCGATCGGTATCGCCGGGCGGGGCCGTGACAAAAAGCGGCTTCTCCAGCCCGGTCGCGACGCGCACGGTCGTCAGTGCGGCGTCCGCGGCGTTCTGCGCCAGTAGGGCTCCCGCGAAAACACACCAGACAAAAACAGCAAGCGCCCGCATGGCGACATCCTCCCCAGGTTGTGGTTACGCCGGCAACCGCCTTCAGGCCGGTAATGCGGGAAAGAAACGACACGCGTTGCTTCCGGCGGCTGCCCTGCGCCTTGCGCGTTAGTATCACTGGTCTTGCCGGTGGTGTCAAGTGAAGATTACATGCGGGTTTGGCGCGGCCGGGTGGGCTTCGGTTTTTCATTGCGGAATTCGGCGGTTTCTGATTAACTGAAGGGGCGCGTGATCGCGCGCAACAGCCGGGCCGCCCGGGCATCCATCGATACCCGTCTGCCGGCTCGGGAAAGGGGATGTTTCCATGCGCACCATTCCAACGCCTGTGGCGGAATTCCTTCGGGGGAAGCGTATCGCGGTGGCCGGGGTGTCCCGACGAGGGGATGTGGCGGCGAACGCGATCTTCAAGAAGCTCGTGAAGTCCGGGTATACGGTTTTCGCCGTCAACCCCCATGCGGAGACGGTGGAGGGTACGCCGTGCTATCCGGATCTCGCGTCCATCCCGGGCGAACTGGACGGGGTCGTCATCGCCACGCACCCGAAGGTTTCCACCGATCTGGTTCGGCAGTGCGCGGATCGCGGTGTGGGGCAGTTGTGGTTCCACCGGTCCTTCGGCGGCGGCAGTGTGTCCGACGAGGCGCTTTCGGAGTGCGCGCGCCTGGGTATTGAGCCGATTGTGGGCGGTTGCCCGCTGATGTTCTGCGAGCCGGTCGATGTGCCGCACCGGTGCATGCGCTGGTGGCTACAGCGGTCCGGCCGCGTGCCGGTTTGACGGGCGATCATGAAGGGTGCGGAAGCTATCCCGCGCGGAATCGGGGGAAGGGGTCTCCGGTCGCCGCGAGGTGGTCGTCGAGCAGGCGCCGGTGGTGATTAAGGACATCCGGCGCGGTTCCGGTATGGGCGAGATCGGTGGTTTCTCCCGGATCAGTCTCGAGATTGAAGAGTTGCTCCGCGGGCGCGCCCTGACTGTAGCGGATGTACTTGTAGCGCGCGGACCGGAGCATGCGCCCGTGAACGTCCGTTGGATTGCCCACGCCGCTGTGATGGTTGTTCTCCGTGACGATGTACGGATGGGCGGGGGCGTCCGCGCGGCCCAGGGCGGCGGGCGCGGCGCTGAGTCCCCGGAGCCCCTCTGGCGCGGGTATGCCGGCCAGGTCGAAGAGCGTGGGGAAAAGGTCCGTTCCCAGGTTGATGAGGTGCTCGCGATTCCGGAGGCCGGCGCGCGTTCGCCCCTTCCAGCTCACGATAAAGGGCACGCGCGCCACTTCATCGTAGAAGAGCGTCTTCTGGTTCCAGCGGTGCGCGCCCAGGCCGTCGCCGTGGTCGCTGGCGAACACGATGGCGGTGTTTTCCTCCAGGCCCGCCTCCCGGAGCACGCCGAGGACCTGGCCGATATAGGCGTCGACCAACTCGGTCATGCGGTAGTAGCCCCAGAGGTACTGGCGCCAGCGCGGGTCGTCCGGCGCCCAGTCGCGGGTTGGGTAGGCGCTGGTCATATTGGGGTCAAACTGGTGCTGTCGGATGGCGGCGGGCTCGCCCTCGGGAATTGCGCGGTTTGGCGGCAGCGGCGGGCAATCCCCGGGCGGCGGCGGCGGACCGATTTCGCCGTTCGGCAGCGTTTGCTCCAGACCGCTCAGGCGTCGCGCCCACTCGCATATGTCATGCGGGTTCACGAAGGAAGCGATGAGGAGGAACGGGTTCTCCCGGGGGCGCAGCATGAATTCGGCGCAATGCTCGGGGATGTTGAAGTCCACGCCGTTGTTTCGCGCGGAATTGATGTAGTTGAAGCCGCTCCAGGCGGTGTCCTCGATCGGGCGCGGGATATGCCACTTTCCCACGTGGCCGGTATCGTAGCCGCCATCGCGGAAGTACTTCGCGAGGCAGGGCGCGGTGACGTCCACCTGGCCCGGACGCATATTGGTGACAACGCCGTTTTCGTGCGAGCTGGTGCCGGTCATGTAACTCGTGCGCGCGGGGACACAGATCGGGTTGGGTGTGTAGGCGGCCTCGAACTGGACCCCGTTCGCGGCGAGGCTATCCATCGCGGGGGTGCGCAGGTACGGATTTCCAGCGCATCCCATGGCGCCGCCCCATTGCTGGTCGGTGGTGATCACGAGGATATTCGGGCGTCCGTTCGCGCGTCTTGGCGCATCGCCCGCCGCTTGAACGATGGCTTCGACGCGCGCGGCGGACTCGGCCAGCCGCCCGGCTCCGTGCGCGGTCAGGCCTGCGGCGGCAAAGGCCGCGGACGCCAGAAAGGCGCGCCGCCCCACGCGGGGCGATTCACGGTGCTTTGGTTGGCTTCTGTACATGGTTCGCGCCTTTCCTGGCCGGGGGCATTTCGCGATTCAGTATAGCAGCCCGGGTCGAGGGTCGCACGCCACCGATGGCGCTAACGCTTTCCGTGGCGTTTCGGCTACTATGGTTCCGTAGTAACCACATACCCCGCGTCACCGGGGGGAGGCGCCGCTCATGCGTACGTTTTCTTCGCTCTGCATTGATGGCTTGGACCAGCTTGTCTTTGGCGCGTGTCCAAATCCGGTTCAAGTGACGCCGTCCATTCGGGTGGGGGCCGGTGAGACCATTCCGGAGTTGAACTATATCCTGGCGCACGGGAGCGGCGTCCGGGAAGAGACGATCGATGCGGTGGTGGCCGAATACCGGCTCATGGCGGAGCACGCGCTGGAGCGCGCGCAGCAGCTTTCGATTCCGGCTTTTGTAATCGAGATCGAACTCGTTTTCGAGATGACACTGAATCCGGCGTGGGGCGAGCGTGTGATTGCCGCCACCCGCGAGGTCATTGACGCGTGGCGGGATGGCGGTTTGAACGTGGCGCTGCGGACGACGGTGGCCGATATCCGCGATCGGAATCGCCCGCCCCGGAACCGGACCAGCGCCGAAACCGAGCTGATGTTCGAGACCTTTGAGCGTTGCGCGCCGTACTCCGATATTCTCTCCATCGAGTCGACCGGGGGGAAGGAGGTGTCGGACGAGGCCCTGTTGCTTTGCGACGCGGGCGGTGTCGCGTTTGCGCTGGGTGAGTTGGCGTCGCGCGACATGGAATTCGTGTGGACCCGGGTCGTGGATATCAGCCGCCGCCACGGCAAGGTTCCGGGCGGGGACGCGGCCTGCGGCTTTGCGAACACGGCGATGCAACTGGCGGGCAAGCGGATGATCCCCACGGTCTTTGCGGCCGTGGTGCGCGCGATGGGGGCGGCCCGTTCGCTCGTGGCGCTGGAATGCGGGGCGACGGGCCCGGACAAGGACTGCGCGTACGAGGGGCCGGTTCTCAAGGCGATCGCGGGCATTCCGGTGGCGATGGAGGGGAAATCGGCCGCGTGTGCCCACTCCAGCCCTCTCGGTAATGTGGCCATGTGTTGCTGCGATCTGTGGAGCAACGAGTCCGTGCCGTTTGTGAACCTGTTTGGGGGGCATACGCCGGCGGTCTGCCTCGAACAACTGTGGTACGACTGCAAGCTGATGAACACCGCCACGATGGCGGGACAGGCCATCGCGTTGCGCGATCTCCTGAGCGAGTCGGACGTGCACACGAGCGCCGAGGCGTTGATGATTGCGCCCTCCTCCGCGCTGCGGTTGGCCCGCGCCATCGTCGCTGCGCCGGGCCGTATGGAGCGCACCCTGAATGCCGCGCGGGAAGGCGTGGCCATTATTGAAGAGGCTGTTTCGTCGGGGCGCCTGAGCGTGCCGCCGATGGAAGCGGGCTGGATCGAGCGCATGCGGGAAAGCCTTGATATTTGCGCGTCGTTGGACGGCGGCCGGACCGACTTTTACAGCGCGGCGTATCCCGGGAAGTTCCTCGCGGCGGAGTATGGGTTCTGATCCGGGACCGGCTCCGGCACGCGGCTGGTTGTAACTTTCATGCGCCCCTGGGGTATCGTGTAGCACCTGTGTGGTTCAACGCCCGGCGCGCAGGCCGGGCCCGGGAGGCGCTAACATGACACACGAGGAACGCACGCCCCTGCACGCCCGCTCGCTGCCCGGCGTAGTGAGCGAGGAGGCGCCGACGTGGCGAGGCATGCCGATGCGGGGGCTTTATTTTTTGGAAAGCCGGCTGGCCGAGGGCGCGCGGCCCGACACGGGGCGCGGCCCCGCCGTGCTGCTGCCGGGCAGCTGGGACCCGCACCAGGGTGAATACAGCAACGCGGTTCTCCGCAGCCTCCTGGAGGAGGCCGGGGCGCCGTCCGTGTTTGAAGCGCACTACCGCTTTGAGGGCCAGGACGGGCGCTTTGAGCCGGATGCCGTGGTGGCGGATCTGGTGGACATTTTCCTCGACGCGGCGTCGCCGCCCACGGTGGTGGGCTTGTGTCTGGCTTCCCCGTTTGTTCTGGAGGCGCTGCTGGCCGCGTGTGAACGGGATCCCGCGCCGCCGGTCGCGGGGGTGCTGGTGATCGGCAACGGGGTTCCGGGGCATTTGAACCGGCTCGGCCGGATGACGTTCCGGAATTACACGAACAAGACGATCGCGGCCATATCCAAACGCTTCAGCTATGCGGGACACAACTTCACGTCGGACAATATCGTTCGTGGCGAGCAATGGCTGCGCGAGTCTCGCCTTACGGCGGCCCTGGCGCGGGCGGAGAAAGACGGCCCGATCACGCCCTTCCCCGTGCCGGTGGAGTCGCTGTATTTTCGTTTTGATATTTCGACCCGCGAGGTGCGCGCGCTGACCCGGCGCGTGTTTGGCATTGAGCGAGCGGCCCCGCTGATTCCGGGCTATCACCGTTCGCTGCGGAGGCCCTCTCCCGCGGATGAGACAATTCTGGCGTTTTATGAATCAACTCAGGCGGCCGCGCGCGCCGAGGCGCCGGGGGCCACTGGCGAGGACTGAAATGCGTCGACTGGCGCCTGCCGCCATTTCCGGGCTGGTGTTGCTTACCTATGCCGCATCCCTGGCGGGGACCTTTGCCGGGGACGACTTCATTCTGGTCCGCAATGCACGCAATGCCTCCTGGAGCTTTGCGGAGCTCGCGCGGGCTTTTCAGTGGGACGAGGAAACCATTACGGACGGCTGGCTCCCGCCGGATTTCCAGGATTTTCGGCTGCACTATTTCCGCCCGGTTGTCATGGCGAGCCTCAAGCTGGACCTGGCGCTGTGGGGCGAGCGGGCGGCGGGCTTCTATCTCTCCAACATCGCTCTATATCTGCTGATTACGCTGCTGGTTTACCGGTGGGGCGCGGACTTTGGCCTCGGCGCGCGCGGGCGCTTCCTGCTTGGGGTCCTGTTTGCGGCCTGGTCCGTCAACCAGCTTGCCGTCAACCAGATTAACGGGCGCACGGAACTGGTGGCCGGTGTATTCGTGCTGGCGTCGGTGATCAGCCTGGGCCAGTTTCACCGGCGGGGCGGATCGGCGTCGTACTCGTTGGCGCTGGCCGCCGCCGTGCTGGCACTGGGATCGAAGGAGAACGCGGTGATGCTGCCGCTGTTCCACACGCTCGCGGCGGCGTTCCTCTACCCTCCGGAGGCGCTCGGGCGTGATGGGTGGCGGCGGCGCGCCTGGGCGGTCGCGCCGTTCTACGCGCTGATCCCGGTCTACTTTGCGGTGCGCTCCGTGTACCTGGACGGCTTTCCCGTACCGCCGGGCGGGTTCTACTTCCATGATCCCGGCGAGCCCGGGTTTCTGGTTTTCTTTCTCGCCAAGCTCGCGCACGCGCCGCTGGCGCTTTTCTACCAGATTCCCGCGCTCGTTTATCCCGCGATAATCGAGCGATCGCCGGTGTTGCTTGCGGTTGCGCTTGTGGCGGCGGCGGCCACGGCGTTCGTGGTGCTTCGCTGGATGCGGCCGCCCTTCCGCTACTTTTTCATCGGCTGGCTCGTGATCTGCCTCGCGCCCACCGCCACGATGGGGCACAACCCGATCTACTACCTGCTGTGCGCTCCGGTGGTTGTCGTGCTGTACGTAAAGTTGCACGAGGCTGGCTGCAAATCGAGTGTGCGGTGGCGGGCGCGGGCGGCCCGGGCGATGATCCCGGCGTCGATTGTATTCGGGGTCCTCGTTTCCACCGGCAATGCGATCGCGGTCCGGGCCTCCGGGATTTTGCCGCGCGCCGCCGCCGAGCGGGTGGCCGCCTATCTCGACGCGCATCCGGAGGTGGAAGAGGTTTTTCTCATAGACGTGCCCTGGACCTGCGGCTACCTGGTCCCGGCGATCCGCTTCGCCGCCGAGCGGCACGCGGATAAGGCGTTCACGGTACTTTCCGTGACGGCCGACATTGCCGGAGAAGTCCCATCGCGGATAACGGCCGCCGACGCGCACACCATCGAACTGCGCCCCGCGAGTGGCGCCTATCTCCGGACGGGGCTGGAACCCATCTTCATGGCGCGGCCGCTTCCCCGGTTTCGGGCCGGGATGTCGGCTCGGGATCCGGCGTACACCATCGAGATTTCCGAGGTGGAGGAGGCCTACATTCGGGAGGAGGGACCATTGTTGCAAGCGATCCGGGAGGGCCTCGACGCGCCGCCGGAAACGCAGCGCGGTGTGCTTGCGCTTCGCTACCGGTTCACCGAGCCGCTGGAGGCGCCGGGGCGGGCCTTCCTTCAGCTTGCGCCGTCCGGCGCGGTCAAGCTATTCAGGCCGGAGTATTGACGGCAAGCCGCGATGCGCTTGTCTTTTCCGGGGCTTTTCTGCGATGATCGGGCGTTGTTTTGACCACTTTTTCCCCAGCCGCCCATTCCAAGCGCGATGTATTTGCAAGGTTTACTCCGGATGAATAAAGAACGTCTCACCCCGCTGATCAAGGAAGTCCAGAATCACCTGTTTAACGAGTTAATCCCCTTCTGGCTGACGCACGGCACGGACCACGAATACGGCGGCTTTCTGACCTACCTTGACAAGGACGGCAACCCGACGGGCGAGGGCACGAAAACGCTGGTGTGCCAGACGCGGATGATCTATTCGGCGGCGTCGGCGCACCGGGCGAACCTGGGGGATGGTAAGTTTCTGGAGATTGCGCGCCAGGGCGTCGAATTCCTGATCGAACACTTCTGGGACGACGAGTACACGGGCTGGTACTGGACGACGACACGCGAGGGCGTACCGGAGAACCGGAGCAAGCTGACCTACGGGCATTCGTTTGCGATTTACGCCTTGAGCGAGTACGCGATGGCTTCGGGCGATGCGCGCGCGCTGGAGATGGCGGTGGAGACGTACAATACGCTCATCAACCGCGCGGCGGACAAGGAACATGGCGGCTTTCTGGAGTTTCTTGAGGAGGACTGGCGTCCGAAGCGCCCGGGGGTGTACGGCGGCGACCGGAAGTCCTTCGACGTGCACATGCACCTGATGGAAGCGTTCACGAACCTCTACGAAGCGACGGGCGAGGAGAAGTACAAGGAGGACGCGTGCTACGTGATCGACCTGATCTTCCAGCACATGATCCATCCGGAGTTTGGCACGGGCGTGGCCCAGTTTGCACTCGACTGGACACCGCTCCGCGCGATAATCTTCCGGGATGTGTGGGGATCCGACCGGGACGTCGAGGAGGACGATGGGCGCCCGATGAACAACACCAGCTTCGGGCACAACGTGGAGTTCGGGTGGCTGTTGAAGCATTCGATCGACATACTCGGGCTCGATGTGGAGGCGTATCGCGAACCGATGCGGAAACTGTACGACCACTGCCTCAACTACGGCATTGACTGGGAGCGCGGCGGGGTATTCTGCGAGGGTCCGCACGACGGTCCGGCGCGGGAGCGGAACAAGGAGTTTTGGCAGCAGGCGGAAACGATGGTGGGCCTGCTGGACGGCTGCCTGCTGTACGGCGAGGAAAAGTACCTGGACGGCTACGAAAATGTGCACCGGTTCGTGATGGATCACGTGATTAATCACCGGGTGGGCGAGTGGTATCCGTTGTTTGACGAGCAGAACAACCGGCTGTGGGACTACATGGGGCACGCGTGGAAGATCAACTACCACACCGTGCGCGCCACGATCCAATGCGAGCGGCGGCTCTCCCAGCTCATCGCAAGCGCCGGTTGACGCCGCATCCCGGTTGACAATCGCCCCGCCGGCGGGCAGAATGCCCGTACATGTGGAAGGCAGCGGGTCGACAGCGCGGCGCCGCCGAAACGCTCTTGCGGACCAGCGCGGGCGTTCGTGTGGCGTCCCGGAATCCATGAAGGCGGGTCAGGATGAATAACGCATCAATTTCCGGGCGGTTGGTTGGGATGGCGGCGGCGCTCCTGGCGCTGTTGTGGCTGCCGGGTTGTCCCTTCGCCCCGCCCTTCGCCGATTTTTCCGCCAGCCCGACCGAGGGCGCGGCGCCGCTGGCCGTGCAGTTCACGGCGGCGCCCGGCGAGGGCAGCACGCCGATTGACGCGTTCGCGTGGGACTTCGGAGATGGATCCCAGAGCGCGATGGAGAATCCGGCGCATGTGTACGAGGCGCCCGGGCTCTACCGCGTCTCCCTGACGGTGTCCAACCGCAACGGATCGACCACGCGCACGCGCAACGAGTATATCCGCGTCCGGGCGGAACCCGCCGCCTCGTTTTCGGGCGCCCCGCGCGCGGGCACGCCGCCGCTTACCGTCCGGTTCCTGGACGAATCGGACACGGGCCCCCACGAGTCCGCGGAATGGCTCTGGGATTTTGGCGACGGCGAGACCAGCACGGACCGCAATCCCGTTCATGAGTATGTGCAGCCCGGCGAATACGAAGTGTCGCTGACGGTGACGACGGACGGGGGGGCCAACACCGTGGTTCGACCCGGCTACATTGTGGTGAGCGCCGTGCCGATGGTGGACTTCGACGCATCGCCGACCGGGGGAAGCGCCCCGCTGAACGTGCAGTTCACCGATCGGTCCATGCCGGGAACCTCGGCGATCACGTCGTGGTTCTGGGAATTTGGCGACGGCACGACCAGCTCCGAGCGGAACCCGCTGCACATCTATTCGGCGCCGGGGCCGTACACGGTTTCGCTGACGGCGCGCAACGATGCGGGTGAAGCCACCCGGACGCGCGCCGATTTCATCACGGTTACGCAACGGCCGGCCGCGGCCTTCAGCGCCGCGCCGCGGGAAGGCGCCGCGCCCCTGGCCGTGAGCTTCCTGGATGAATCACTTTCGGGCTCGGCCCCGATCGAGGAATGGCTGTGGGATTTCGGGGACGGGACGAGTTCGAGCGATCGCAACCCGATACACGAGTTCGCGGCGTCCGGCGCGTACGATGTATCGCTGACGGTGACCTCCGCGGCGGGAACGAGCGCGGTGCTGCGCGAGCGGTATATCGTCGCGCAGGCGAGGCCCGCGGCCGATTTCAGCGCCTCGGTCAGGCAGGGCGATGCGCCGCTCACGGTGGAGTTCCAGGATTTGTCCACGCCGGGCGATTCGCCGATTACCGGACGCCAGTGGAGTTTTGGCGACGGTACTTTCAGCGGCGATGCGCGCCCGGCGCACACATATACCGCCCCGGGGGTTTACACGGTGTCGCTGCGGGTCGAATCGGCCGTGGGCTCCGGTTTCAAGGCCGAACCCGATTACATTGTGGTTACGGCGCCGCCGGCGGCGTCGTTTACGGCCACGCCGCAAACGGGCCAGACCCCGCTTTCCGTGAGTTTCACCGACACCTCGTCGCCGGGCAGCAGCCCGATTAACGAGTGGCTGTGGGACTTCGGCGACGGGACCACGAGCACCGACCAGCACCCCACGCGGGTATACAGCAATCCGGGCCGCTACACGGTTACGCTGACGGTCACGACCGAAGAAGGCGAAAGCACGTCAACCCGAAATGAGTTGATCCGGGCGGTGCAGGCGCCGCGCGCCGATTTCACCGCCGATGTCACCGGGGGCGTGGCGCCGCTCGCCGTGCAGTTCCGCGACGCGTCGGATCCGGGATCCGGGCCGATTACGGCGCGCGCGTGGGATTTCGGGGACGGCAACACCAGTACGGTGGAGGACCCGTTGCACACCTATGCCCAGCCGGGAAATTTCACGGTGTCGCTTACCGTGACCACCGCGGCGGGCCTGAATACCGCCCGCAAGACGGAGTTTGTCACAATAACGCCGGATGTCACGTTCACCGTGACGCCCGCGACCGGCCTGGCCCCGGCCACGGTGTCCTTTTCCGACACCACCGACGCGTCGCCGTTTGCGATCGGGCTCTGGGCCTGGGATTTCGGGGATGGCGGGACCAGCGATCTGCCGACGCCGTCGCACACGTACACCCAGGCCGGCTCCTACGATGTGGCGCTGACGATTACCACGGACCAGGGCGAAGCCACGACGACCCATGCCGGGGCGGTGCGCCTGCGGCCCACGCCGGCGTTTTCCGCCGCGCCGCGCGACGGGGCGGGGGCGCCGCACGATGTCCAGTTCATGGACGAGACCGACCCCGGCAACCTGGAAATCGTCGGCTGGGAGTGGGATTTCGGCGATGGCCGGCGGAGCACGCAGCAGAACCCGTCGCACAGCTACGCCGCGCCGGGGGTGTACAACGTGACGCTGACGGTGCAGACGGACCTGGGCGCGAGCGCCACCCGGCGAGATGGCTTTGTGGTGGTGCGACCAGCCGCGGCGTTTTCCGCGGACGTGACCGAGGGCGTGGATTCGCTTGGGGTGCAGTTTACCGACGAGACCGATCCCGGCAGCCTCGAGATTCTCACGTGGGCGTGGGATTTCGGCGATGGCGCGACGAGCGCCCTGCGGAACCCGGCCCATACCTATACCCAGCCGGGGACATACACCGTTTCATTGACGATCAACAGCACGCAAGGGGCGGACACCGAGATCAAGGCGGGCTATATCGTGGTGGCGCCGGACGTCCAGTTCAGCGCAAGCGCGACGTCGGGGCCCGCGCCGCTTGCGGTGACCTTCACCGACACGACGAATACGGGCCTGCTGGAGACGACGGCGCGCGTATGGACCCTGGGCGAGGGCGATCCGGTGATGGACGAAGAAGCGCCGATGTACGAGTACATGACGCCGGGCTTCTACGACGTGAGCCTGACCATCACCACCACCCAGGGCGAGGCTTCTCGCGTGCGTACCGGCTTCATCATGGTGCAGCCGGTGCTGGACGTGACCGCGATGGTGACCCCGGGCGCGGGCACGGCCATGGCGGTTTTCACCAACAACACGGATCCCACGCCATTGACCGAGGTCACGTGGGCGTGGGACTTCGGCGACGGAAACACGAGCACGGAGGCCGCCCCGACCCACGAATACATGGCGCCGGGCATCTACGAGGCCCGGGTGACGATGGATTCCGCCGAGGGCGTAACGGCGACGGCGCTGGTGACGACCGTCGAGATTGATCCCATCGTTTCGTTCACCGCCACGCCGGACAACGTTATGGAGATGGAGGAAGTGAACTTTGCCGACACGTCGAACATCGGCAATCTGACGGTATCCGCCCGGGCGTGGGATTTCGGCGATGGGAATTCGAGCACGGACGAAAGCCCGGCGCACAGCTACCTTGCCGCGGGCTCGTACATGGCGTCGCTCACGATCACCACGGAGCTCGGAGATTTCACGGTGGACACGCCGGTGACGGTCACCGTGTCCGCGAAGGACGCGCGGGCCTGGTTCGACTGGCTGAAAGGGGCGGAATTCCTGGCCGATGCCCTGGCCGCGCAGGCGCCCGTGGCGCGCTTCGACGATGGCGGCTGGGCGGCGGCGCTTCACGATGCGGCGGGGCTGGTGCTGATCCGCAGTGATGACCGCCTGGCGCCGATTTGGGCCGTTGATTTGTCGGCCCTCCGGCTGGAGCGGGTTTCCGCGATTTATCCGCTTGCGGAGGGTGGTTTGCTCGTCGCGGGCGCGGACGCGGAAGCCGAAACGCGCGGCGCGCTGGTGCTCTTGCGCCTGGATGACGACGGCGAATTCCGCTGGCGCGTTGCGTTGCCAGACCAACTGGCGGCGGACGTGGCCGCGGTTGCCGATGCCCCGGCGAGCGATGTGTATGTACTCGCCGCGCCGGGCGGCGCCGAGACGCGGCAACCGGTCTGTTATCGAATTGGCGCCGGCGGCGAGGTCGTGTGGCGGGTGGCGTTGCCCGCGGTTGCTTGCGAAAACTGGGGGCTGCGCGTGCTGGACGGCGGTGGCGTCGTCGTGTATGGCGAACAGCCGGACGCGGACGGGCCGGGAACATGGGAGCGCCAGATTGGCGCGCGGGGCGACGGTATCGATTTGCGTTAGTGCTCGTAGGGCCTGAACCGGCCCGCCGCCCCACCGTTGGCTACACGGCTTGCAAACTCAGGCCCTTGAGGGTAATCGCGCAGTCGTAGGGCCCAGGCGTTTCCCAGCCCAGGTTGAAGGAGGTGGCGTGCAGGTCTTCAAACGTGGTGTCCTTCAGAAAACCGTGGGCCTGCGAGGCCGCCAGGGCCTCCTTCACGAGCGGAACCAGATCGGCTTCGATCCGGTGCCAGGCGCCGTTGCCCGTGGGCGCGTCATAGAACCGGTCGCCCGGCAGCGTGCAGATGAACTTGCCGGTGGCCCCCGGCGCGCCCGCGTCCACGGCCTGATGCCCCTTTGGGATGTCCTGTCGCGCGTCGAAGAGCGGGATGCCGAACCAGATCATGTCGCGGTAGTCGGCGCTGTCCGGATTGTGGTTGTTCATGGTCCAATAAGCGGTGACCTGGGTGGTGTGAAGCGACGGATCCAGGGTCTCCGCCGTGGCCGGCCGGGCGTGATCGACGCGGAAGGCCAGCGTAAAGGGCATGCGTCCTTTGTCCGCGAGCCGCAGTCCATCGGGCATCCGCTGCTCGACGAGCAGGTGCGGCCAGAGCTGGCCCTTTTCGCGGAGCTTGCCGCCGTATTCCGCGCCGCCCCGCACCTCCAGCGTGACGCCCTTGCCCGAGAGCCCGCCGGGATGGATGGTGACCGCCTTGCCCTCGTTTTCCCGGATGCGGGCGCCCGCCGGACCGATCCGATCGGGGGCGGGAAGCAGGTTGAAGCGGGTCCCCCACTGCGCCAGCCGCCAGGCGGGATCCGCCGCGCCGGAGGTGGCCAGGATCGCGCCCAGTTCCAGCGGCTCGTGCGCCGTGGTGACGTTGGACAGGCGGAACCCGCCCTCCAGGGCCAGGTCACGGAAGACTTCCTCGGCGGGCGCGCACGTGGCGATCAATAGCAATGCCAGGGCACGATGCAGGGGCGTTCGGAGGGGCATGGCGTGTTTCCTTGTGGGTTGCCGCAACGCAAGGATATCCCCGCGATCCTTACATGCGGGCGCCGCGCCCGTCAATCTACGCGCGCCCCGCACCGTGTCCGCGTCACGGCGTTGAGCCGATGAGCATTCCGCCATCCACCACAAGGGTCTGTCCGGTGATCAGGGGGCTTCCCGAAACGAGCGAGAGAACGGCCGCGGCCACATCTTCCGGTTTGCAGACCCGGTGCAGCGGCGCACGGTCCTCACACTGTTTCTTCACCATGTCGTAGGACGGCCCAAGGCCCTGCTTCAGCCAGTCTCCCTCGATGAAACCGGGCGCCACGGCGTTCACGCGGACCTTCGGTGCGCAGACGCGCGCCAGCGCGACGGTCATGTTGATCAAGGCGGCCTTGGACGCGCAGTAGGGAATGGAGCTGCCGGCGCCCGAGAGCCCCGCGATGCTGGCGACGTTCACGATCGCGCCGTCGCCGGACTGGACCAGGGAGGGCAATGCCGCCCGCACCATCTGGAACGGCCCCTTCAGATTCACACCGAGGATGAGGTCCCAGTCCGCGTCCTGAACCTGATCCAGCGCGTTGTGCGGAATGAAGCGCGTGACGGCCGCATTGTTGATCAGCACGTCAAGCCGCCCGAAGGCTTCGATGCTTTGCGCGACCAGCGCGCGGCATGCCGCATCGTCCGCCACATTCGCCTGCACGGCAATCGCCTCGCCACCGTACTCGCGGATGCGTTCAACGGTCGCCTCGGCATCGTCGCGCGAGGCGCTGTAGTTGACGGTGACGGCGTAGCCCTGGCGCGCGAGCTCGAATGCGGTGGCGCGGCCCACACCGCGGCTGCCGCCGGTCACCAGGGCGGCTTTCGCTGGAGGATTCACTTCGGGTACTCCCTTGGTTACACAATCGGCGCGATCGAGCCGCGGCACAGCGCGCGCCGGGCCCCGCACCGGTCATCAGCGATTGTACAGGAAAGCGCGCGCGCCTTGTGATCGCCGCTCCGGCTGCGGGTGCGATTTGACCCAAGGTGTTGCCGGTGCTACACTTCCGGCGTGCTAACCGGACTATTTCGAGGAGTGGTACGTGGATTACGAAGACGGTATCTATTTTGAAGACTTGAGCGAGGGCGACAGCGCGACCACTCCGGGGCGAACGATAACGGAAACGGATATCGTCAATTTCGCCGGCCTTTCGGGTGATTTCAACCGGATCCATACGGACGAGGTGTTTGCCGCGAACATGCATTTTGGCCAGCGCATCGCCCACGGCATGCTGGGGCTGTCCGTGGCGTCCGGTCTGGTGACGCGGAATCCCGGCGCGCAGCGGCATATGCTTGTGGCGTGGCTGGGGCTGACCTGGGATTTCAAGCGCCCGATCCTGATCGGCGACACGATTTGCGTCGTGCAGACGGTGAAATCGAAGCGCCCGACGCGCAAGCCGGACGCGGGGATCATCATCTTCGACGTCCAGGTGAAGAACCAGCGCGGAAAGGTGTGCCAGGAGGGGGAGTGGAAGGTGATGTATATGCGGCGCGACACGAACTCGGACGAGAACTGACGGCGCGCGCCGATCGCGGCTGCCTCTTTCCGGGCGCGCTGTCCGGGACGGCTGGAGGCGGGGAGGTTCCATGAAAATCGCAGTGCTGGTGAAGCGCGTTCCGGACACGGCGTCGGCGTTTGAACTGAACGCGGCGGGCACGGGCATTGTCACGGATCGGCTCAAGTACATCATGAGCCCGTACGACGAGCATGCCGTGCAGGAGGCGATCAATCTTCAGGCGGCCACGGGCGCGACGGTTGTTGCGGTGTCGCTGGGCGACGAAGGCGCGAAGGACATTCTCCGCACCGCGCTCGCCATGGGCGCGGATTCCGCTGTCCTGGTGCGCGGGGAAGGGGTGGACGCGCTCGGCCCGCGGGGCATATCGGAGGCGATCGCCGCGACATTGCGGCGGATCGAACCCGACCTGGTGTTTGCGGGCAGGCAGGCCGTGGACGGCGACGGCGCGCAGATTCCCGAGCGCGTTGCGGAGCTCCTCGGCTGGCCCCATGCGTCCTCGATCACGCGTTTTACGCTGGACGGCGCCACCGCCTCGGTGGACCGCGAGGTTGAAGGGGGCCATTTCGTGCTGGAGCTGCCGCTGCCGGCCGTGTTCACCACGGAGAAGGGCATCAATAAGCCCGAGTATCCCAAGCTCCCGAATATCATGAAGGCGAAGAAGAAGCCGCTGGAGGAATGGACCCTCGCGGACCTGGGGCTGTCCCCGGGCGAACTCGCGGGCCGCGTGGCCGTGGAGTCGATGCGCCTGCCCCGGCAGGAGCGGCTCGGGCGGATGATGGCGGGCGATGCGCCGGCGCAGGTCGCCGCGCTGGTTCACGCGCTGCGCGACGACGAAAAGGTGCTGTAGGATGGGCGTACTGGTCTTGCTGGAGCAGCGCGGCGCGTTGAAGCCGTGCGCGCTGGAAGCCGCGAGCGCGGCCGCCGCCATCGCGCGGGACGCGGGGCTTCCGCTGCACGCCGCGTTTATCGGGCAGTCCCTCGTGGACGACGCGGAGGCCCTCGCAGGATTTGGTATCGACACGCTCTATGCCTACGAAAACGACCGGCTGGGCCACTACTCCAGCGACGCCTACGCGCCGATTGTGCGCGAGCTCGCGCGGGAGATCGGCGCGACGGTAATCGTGGGATCCGCCACGGCGCTGGGCAGGGAGCTGTGCGCTTCGGTCGCCGCGCGGCTGGGCGTGGAGCTTGTGCAGGACGCCATCGCCTGCCGCTGGGACGGGGCGTTGAAGGCCACGAAGCCGGTATACGCAGGGAAAGTACTTTCGGAGGTCGCGATACAGGACAGCCCGGCGATGGTCTCGCTGCGCCCGAACACGGTGGCCGTTACCCGCGACGCCAGCCCCGCGCCGCGGGTGGAACGCCGCCCCATGCCCGAAGTGACGCTACGCACCGTCGTGCGGGATGTCGTTGAAGCGGCGGCTGGCTCTGTTGAGCTGACCGAGGCGAAGATTGTGGTGTCGGCGGGGCGGGGGATTGGCGGGCCGGAAAACCTGCACGTGGTGGAGGATCTGGCGAAGGCGTTCGGCGCCGCGCTGGGCGCGAGCCGGGCCATCGTTGACGCCGGCTGGATCCACCACGCCCACCAGGTCGGGCAGACGGGCAAGGTGGTCAGCCCGGATCTCTACGTGGCGTGCGGTGTTTCCGGCGCCATCCAGCACCAGGCCGGGATGCGCACGGCGAAGGTTATCGTGGCGATTAACAAGGATCCGCAGGCGAATATCTTCAAGATTTGCGACTATGGCATCGTGGGGGATTTGTTTGAAGTGTGCCCGCTTCTTGCGGAGGCGGTGAGGCAGGCGCGGGGCTGACTAGGGATCGGGTGGACATTGTGGACGAAGTGGACATATTGGACAGGGTGGACCGAGCGACGGGGTTACGTCGCTTTCTGGATCTGAAAGACAACTAATGAGCGCCCTTGTTCTGGTTGCCCTCATCATCGCCGCCCACGGGGTCTTCTTCCACCGTTTGTGGCAGGTTTACCGCTGGGTGAATTTGGGCCGGGGGACGCTGGGGTTGGATGCGCTGCCGCGCCGCATTGCCGATTTGGTTTCCAAGGGCTTCGGGCAGAAGCTCGTGCTGCGCGAGCCCTCGGGTTTGGGGCATGCGTTTATCTTCTGGGGCTTCTTCGTGCTGACCTTTGGCACGATCGAGGGGCTTGCCAGCGGGGTCTTCCCCGACTTCAGCTTTGCGTTTCTCGGGCCGATCTACTGGTTGATGAACACCTGCCAGGATTTTTTCGGCCTGCTCGTGCTGCTGGCGATTGGCGCGGCGTTGTGGCGGCGGCTGGTGGTGAAGCCGAAGCGGCTGGAAGGGCCCTTCGCGCACACGGTGGATGCGCTGATCATTCTGGGGCTGATTTCGGTGTTGATCGCGGCGTTCTATGTGCTTCAGGTGGTGCATCCGAAGCCCGGATTCACGCCGATCGCGGATATGCTGCGCGCGGCGACCATCGGCGATGGCCCAGTGGGTCGGGAGTTCTATCCAGGCACGTTTGCAGGCTTCCACTGGATCCATAACCTGGTGGTGCTGGCGTTTCTGGCGTATATTCCGTATTCCAAGCATCTGCACGTGGTGACGGCGCTGCCGAATCTGTTTTTTCGCGAGGAACGGGTCAAGGGGCGTATTGCCAACCTGGACCTGGAAGACGAGAACGCCGAGCAGTTCGGCATCCTGAAGATCACCGACTTCACCGCCAAGGAACTGCTCGACCTGACGGCCTGCACGGAGTGCGGGCGGTGCCAGGAGGCCTGCCCCGCGTACAACACGGGCAAGCCGCTGAGCCCGAAGAAGGTGGTGCTGGATTTGAAGGCGCACCTGTTCCGGGAGGGTCCGGCGCTGCTGAGGGATCCGAACGCCGAGCCGAAACAGGCGCTGTATGGCGATGTGATCGCGGAAGACGTGTTGTGGTCCTGCACGACGTGCTTCGCGTGTGAGGAGGCGTGTCCCGTGGAGATCCAGCCGATGACGAAGCTCCTCGGCATCCGGCAGGGGCGCGTGCTGATGGAGGGCGATTTCCCCGAACAGGCGCAGGGCGCGCTGCGGAACATGGAGACCCAGTCCAATCCGTGGGGGCTGCCGCAGAGCGAGCGCGGGAAATGGGCGGAATCGGTGGGCGTGAAGACGCTCGCGGAGGACGCCGACGTGGAGTATCTGTTCTTCGTGGGATGCGCGGGGTCGTATGACCAGCGCTACCAGAAGGTAACCGTGGCCTTCGCGAAGCTCATGCAGGCGGCGGGGGTGAAGTTCGGCATCCTCGGGGAGGAGGAGTGCTGCACGGGCGACAGCGCCAAGCGCATCGGCAACGAGATGCTGGCGCAGCAGCTGGCCATGCAGAACGTGGAGACGATGAACGGGTATGGCGTGAAGAAAGTCGTCACGGCGTGCCCGCACTGCTTCAACAGTATCAAGAGCGAGTTTCCCCAGCTCGGCGGCGACTTCGAGGTGCTGCACCACACGGAATTGCTGGCGGACCTGGTGAAGGCGGGCCGGCTGAAGCCCAAGGCCCCGGCGGTCAACGCGGCGGCGGCCACGTACCACGACTCGTGCTACCTGGCGCGCTACAACGGGGTCATGGACGCGCCGCGCGCGCTGGTGCAGGCGGCGGGCCAGGCCGCGCCGGTGGAGATGTCGCGCAGCCGCGAGAAGGGCTTCTGCTGTGGTGCAGGCGGCGGGCGCATGTGGATGGAAGAGACCATCGGCACCAACATCAACACCGAACGCACCCGCGAGGCCCTCGCCACCGGCGCGACCACCGTGGCGACGGCGTGCCCGTTCTGCATGACGATGATGAGCGACGGTGTGAAGCGGGAGGGGCGCGAGGAGGTGGCGGTGAGAGATGTGGCGGAGTTGCTGGTGGATGCGATGGGGCTGGAGTAGGATAGCCGTCCCGGCTGTCCTGGACAGGCGGGACGCCTATCCTACATTTCTCCTCTGTAGCGAAATGCGATCACTCGCAGCGAGCCGACTCCATCTATGCGCAATAACCGAGGGCTACGAAGCAGGGCCACTTTTTCGCAGTTCTTCCAATTCGCGCATGAAAACGTGCTTGCCTTTGCTGAGAATGGCCGGGATATCTCGCCCTTGACGCAGCAGCGCGACAATCGCAATTCTGTCTTTTCCCAAGGGTTCAAATACGAAATAGTGTTCCCGAATGGGATACAGACGCAAACCGGTCCCGCCGGATAATTCTTCGCGTTTCCTGTACCTCGTGTAATTTTTCGCCAAGTCGTTGGCCGCTTTGTGGAGGGCGTCGAAATACGCTCGCGTGCGCTTCTCGCCCCACCTCGCCATTGACCACGCCCTGGCCTCGCGTAAATGCCGGCGTGCGGTGGTTGTGAGAACGTAGTTTTTCGCGTGCGGCAACGATGCTTACTCCTCGTCGAGGATGTCCAGAATAGATTCCGATACAAACTCACCCGCCCGCATTTCCCGGAGACCTTGCGCCACATCGCGAACGATTGTCCAATCCTGCATGTCTCGGCGAATGAGATCGCGGATATACTCACTGGGCGTTGCGTAAAGATCGTTATCACTGGCGCGCAAGTCAACGTAGCGGCGCAGTTCGTCCGTTAATGAAAGGTTGAGACTACTTGCCATGGGAACTCACCTTGTGTTTAACATGTCTGATTCAGGGTAGCATGGATGGCAATATATGTCAATATTCGACATGAGCTTGCCTGCGAGGCCCTGCTGCTGGAGGGGTAGGGCGAAGAGTAGGACAGCCGGAACGGCTGTCCTGGACAGGCGGGACGCCTATCCTACTTTGACAGGCGGGACACCTATCCTGCACGTTCAGTATTTCGCCCACTCCGCGGTGTTCCGTGGTTCGTAATGCTCCAGCGCGAAACTGTCGCCGATCACTTTGCGCACGGTTTCCAGGGAGTCGAGGGCGCCGACGGCCATGGCCTGTACGCCGATGTTCCCGAGGACGGTTGCTTCGACGGGGCCGGCGACCACGGGGATGCCGCAGGCGTCGGCGGTCATCTGGTTGAGCAGTTTGTTCTGCGTGCCGCCGCCGATGATGTGGAGGACTTCGGTCTTGCGGCCGAGGGTGTCGTCGAGGGCGCGGAGGGTCTGGCGGTATTTCAACGCGAGGCTTTCGAGGGCGCAGCGCACGATCTGGCCGTGGGTTTCGGGCATGGGCTGGCCGGATTCGCGGCAGATTTCCTGAATGAGCGCGGGCATGTCGTCCGGGGCGAAGAGGCGCGGGTCGTCGAGGTTGATGATGGAGCGGAAGGGTTCGCTGGCTGCGGCCTCTTCGGTGATCGCGCCGTAGTCCAGTTTGACGCCTTCCTGGCGCTCCCAGACGCGTCGGCATTCCTGCACGAGCCAGAGGCCGAAAATGTTCTTGAGGAAGCGAATTTTTCCGCCGACCCCGCCTTCGTTGGTGAAGTCCTGGGCCATGCTGGCGTCGGTGATGCAGGGCTCGTCCAGCTCCGCGCCGAGGAGCGACCAGGTGCCGCTGGAGAGGTAGGCCCAGTTTCCGGCGCCCGGCGCGGCGGGCACGGCGACGACGGCGGATGCGGTGTCGTGGGTGCCGGGGGCGATCACGGGGGCGATGGGGCTGATGCCGGTGAGTTCGGCGATTTCCGGCAGGATCGGGCCGAGATTCGTTCCCGGGGGGACGGGATCGAGGAGGATGTCGCGCGGGATGCCCAGGCGGCGGATAAGGTCATCGTTCCAGGTGCGCGTGTGGGGGTCGAGGAGCTGGGTGGTGGAGGCGTTGGTGTATTCGCAGGCCTTCTTGCCGCACAGCAGGTAGGCCAGCAGGTCGCCCATGAGCAGCAGGTCATTCGCGGCGGCCAGCTGGGGCGAGTTCGCTTCGACCAGCGCGAGCAGCTGGAAGCTCGTGTTGAAGGGCAGGAACTGGATGCCGGTGGACTTGTAGATTTCTTCCTTCGGGACCTTCGCGTAGGCCGCCTCGAACATGCCTTCCGTGCGCTTGTCGCGGTAGTGGACGGGATTGGCCAGCACGTGGCCCTCGGCGTCGAGCAGGCCGAAGTCCACGCCCCAGGTGTCGATGGCGATGGCGTCCAGATCGCGCGTGTATTCCCGGGCGCACTTCGTCATGGCGGCGATCATCTCTTCGTAGATGCGCGCGAGGTCCCACTGGCGGCGGCCCAGCATGATAAGGCCTTCGGTGCGGAAGCGGTGGATTTCCCGCAGGGTGATGCGCCCGCCCGCGAGCGTACCCAGTACGGCGCGCCCGCTTTCGGCGCCGAGGTCGAAGGCCAGGAATCGGTACTCGAGTTTCATGGGGGATCCTCGTGGTGTTATTGGTGCGATGTGGGGCGAAAAGGGGAATAACCCGGCCCCGGGGGCTATCTTAGCATGAAGGCGGTGAGGTCGCGCATCTTGGTGGGTGGTGGGCTTTGCGTAAAGCCGGTCGTGACGCGTTGCGTCACCCATTGAGGATGAAATGCTGCTCCTGACTGTTGGCGCTCTTCTGGGGGCTCGCACGCTCAAGCCTTCGCGGCGGAGGCGCGGAGCTTGAACGTGGCACCCGTGGCTTCCTTTGAGAATTCGTAACACTTTAGCGGAGTGAAGTCCCCCGGTGGATGAGCATGTCTCGGTCAAGACAGCGTGAATCGAAGGATCGCGGACATTCCTGTCTGCGGCAGGAGGAGCGCAACACTTCATGTGATCGCTGCGCTTGAGTGAAAAGACGCTGGTCCCCATTCCATTCCGGTTTTGGGGACACCGGGATTCTATTCCAGGCCAGCCATGCCCGTTGAAAGCCGAAGCAGGCGCTGCCGCAGGCAGGAATGCCCGCGATCCGATAGCCGGGCGTCCTCGCAATGTCCCGGAGTGCTTGGAATGATACCTGCTCGCGGCTTCAGATGGCTAAAGTCTTACGAAAATTCAGAGCAGCTGCTTATGAGGCGTTGCGTCACCGGTTACGTATGGAAATGGACGGCGACTTCGCCGCCTGGCAGGCGGGGACGCCTGCGCTCCCAGCCTTTGTCGCTTCCTTGGGAGAGATGCTGTAGTCTGGTTTGTATGAGGCCGTTGTGGTGAAGCCGAGGCGTTTTCTCGGGTACAGCCTCGGGCTGGTTTTGGGCTTCTATTTCGGTATTGGGCCTCTGGCCAGCCCGATGCAGTCCCCCTGGCCCGATGCAGTCCCCTTGGTTTGAGGCGGTCGCCATCAGAAGCGGAGGGGGCGGGCGCCGAATTCCTGGATGAGGACGGAGCGCGCTTCGCCGGCGGTGTAGATGGAGCCGGTGATGAGCAGGGGGCAGTCGGGCGTGGCGCAGGCGATGCCGCGGCGGACGGCGTCGGGGAGTGTCGCGCTGATCTCGACGGAGCCGGGGCCGGCTTTGTCCGCGAGTTCCTGGACGGGGGTGGCGCGTTTGCCGTCGAACTGGGTGAGGATGAGGTGTCTTGCGCGGGGCTGGAGCGCGGCGAGCATGCTGGCGGCGTCTTTGTCGGATGAGGCGGAGAAGACGATGACGCATTCCTCGAAGAGATCGGCGATGCGCCGGGCGCCGGCGGCGTTGTGTGCGACGTCGATGAAGACGGGCGGGTCGTCGAGGACGCGCTCGGCGCGGCAGGGCCAGCGCACGGTGGTCAGGCCGTCCTGGATGTGTTCGCGCACCATGGCGGGGAAGTGGGGCATGGCGGTTTCGGCGAGGGCGCACGCGACGGCGGCGTTGTCGCCCTGGTAGCGCCCGGGCAGCGCGAGGGGCTGCGCGGCGAAGGCGTTCAGCGCGCTGACGTAGGAGAACTGGGGGTCCCAGGCGGTGCCCTGCAGGCGGTAGTCGAAATCGCGCCCGAGCTGGAGCAGGGGCGCGTCGACTTCCGCCGCGCGCCGGTGGAACACGCCGAGGGCGTCGGGGTTGAGCTCCGCGGTGACGGCGGTGACGCCGGCCTTGATGATGCCGGCCTTTTCGACGGCGATCTTTGCAATGGTGTCGCCCAGATAGGCGGTGTGCTCCAGGTCGATGTTGGTGATTCCGCAGGCCAGCGGTTGCACGACGTTGGTGCTGTCGAAGCGCCCGCCCATCCCCACTTCGATCAGGGCGATGTCGGCCCGGGCCTGCGCGAAGTAGCGGAAGGCGATGGCGGTGTTCATTTCGAAGAACGTGGGAATGCAGCCAATGCGCCGGGCGGCGTCGCGGAAGAAGGCGATGTTTTCCTCCAGGGCCGGCTCGGGGATCGGCTCAGCATCCA
The DNA here is from genome assembly GCA_019637335.1 of Candidatus Hydrogenedentota bacterium. NCBI lineage: Bacteria > Pseudomonadati > Candidatus Hydrogenedentota > Candidatus Hydrogenedentota bacterium. The sequence goes on from JAHBVV010000017.1 coordinate 43,763, forward strand.
CGAGGAAGCGCTCGGACACGTCAATCAGGTGCGGGCTGGTGAACTGGGCGGTGCGGTAGCCAGCGCGTTCGAACATGGCGGCGAGCATGGCGACGACGCTGCCCTTGCCGTTGGTGCCGCCAACGTGGATGACGGGGCAGGCGAAGTGCGGGTCCCCGGCGGCACGGACGAGGGCCTGGATATTCTCCAAGCCCAGTTTAATGCCGTGCAGGGTCAGGTCGAAGAGGTATTGACGCAGCGGCGTGTTCGGCCGCGCCAGCGCCCCGGGCGTCATTCGCTAGCGTCGCCCGCTGTGGCCGCCCCCGCCGGCTCCGCATCCGCCACGTCGGAGTCGCTCTCCTTCGGGGGGACATAACCCTTCAGGTCTTCGGCGGCGTGGGGGGCCAGGTAGCGCAGGAGCTTGCCCAGGTGCTTACGCAGATCCGGCCGCGCCACGATGTGGTCGACGAAGCCGTTGTCGCGTTGGTACTCGGCGCGCTGGAAACCGTCCGGCAGCTTGATCTTGAAAGCGCCCTCGATGAGGCGCGCGCCGGCGAAGCCGATGTAGGCGTTGGGCTCGGCGATGGTGATGTCGCCGAGGCTCGCGAAGCTGGCGAACACGCCGCCGGAGGTCGGGTCGGTCTGGACGACAATGTAGGGGAGCCGGGCCTCGTTGATCCGGCGGACGGCGTCGGCGGTCTTCGCCATCTGCATGAGGGCGAGGATGCCTTCCTGCATGCGGGCTCCGCCGGAGGCGGCGAAGACGACGAGCGGGACCTCGTTCGCGATGGCGTCGTCGACCAGGCGGCAGAACTTTTCGCCGACGGCCGAGCCCATGCTGGCCATGACGAAGGCGGAGTCCATGCACCCAATGGCCAGGCGTACGCCCTCGATGCGCGCCAGTCCGGTGACGAGCGCTTCGTTCAGCCCCGACTGCTTCCGGGCGCGCGTGATGCGCTCGGCATAGGTTTCCTTGCCGACGGCGAACTCGAGGGGGTCGTCGGCGGTAATGCCGGTATGCGTTTCCTCAAAGCTGCCGGGATCGACCAGCAGGTCGATGCGCGCGCGCGCGCCGATGCGGTAGTGGCGACCGCAGTGGGTGCACACCTGCATGTTCTGCTCGATATCGGGCTTGTACAGGGTTTGCTTGCAGCCTTCACACTTGATCCAGAGGCCGTCGGGCACGACGGTCTTCTTTTCCTCGCGGTTGCGCCGGCCAAACGGCGTGCGCTTGAAGAATGCCATTTCAGCGCCCTCCTTCCAGGGCCTCGGCGGCGGCCTCCTGGAACTTCGGCGGGTGATACACGAGGCGCCCGCAGTGGTGGCAGGGGATGAATTTGTCGCCGGCGAGGATTTCGTTCACGTTTTGCGCGGTGATGGTCATGAAACAGCCGGAGCATGATTCTCCCTGCAAGGGGACAATCGCGGGGCCGGTTTTCTTGGACTTGCGGATGCGCTCGTACTTGCTGAGGATTCCGGGATCTATCACGGCGATGAGGGGGGCGCGCTGCGCCTCGAAGGCCTTGCGTTCCGCGATCGCCACGGCGAGTTCCTCGTCGATCCTGGCGCATTCCGCGTCGATTTCGGCCAGTTCCGCGCTGATTCGCTTGCGGTCTTCCTCGAGGACGGATTTGGCGTCGTCGAGTTCCATGAGAATGGCGATGACGCGTTCTTCCCGCGCGGAAATCTGCTTTTTCAACATCTCCATTTCGTGCAGGAGGGCCTGGTATTCCTCGTTCTTCTTCACCGCCAGGAGCTGGCCGTCCTTGCGCTTGATTTCGTCTTGCTTTGCGGCGATTTCGCCTTCGCAGTCGCGCTGCTCAAGCTGGAGTTTCTTCAGGCGCTGTTCGCTGCTCTGGAGCTCGTCATTCAGGCGTTTTTTGTGAATGTCGAACTTGTTTTTCTGTTTGGGGATTTCCGTTTCACGCGAACGGAGCTTCTCGACCTTCAGGTCCAGTTCCTGCAGTTTCAGTAGGTTCTTCAAGTCACTTCGCCTCCGCGTCGAGCCAATCCTTCGATTCAATTCCACCCGCGGCCGCCGGGGAAACCCGGCTCCGGGGGCATAAAAAAACCGCAGCGTTATGCTGCGGTGTGGCGAGGCGCACCCGTCCAGTCGCTGGCCGCCCGGCGGCGTACGCCACCGGGCAACGGGCAAAGAGCGTGAAATGTGACGATGCGCCTGCACATTCGATTATCATACCCCTTAAAGCGGCAACTTGCAATCCCGCTTGGGCGCGCGGGTAATGGCAATTTCGCCGGAGCGGACCAATTCGGTGATATTGTAGGGGCGGAGCATGTCGATGCACGCGCCGACCTTGCCCTCGGCGCCGGTGACCTCGACGGTCAGCGAGCCGGGGCCCACATCGACGACGTTTGCGCGGAAGATGTTGGCGATTTCCACGACCTCGCCGCGGCGGGCGGGTTCCACGGCGACTTTGATGAGGACGAGTTCGCGCTCGACAAAGGACGCGGCGGTGAGATCGATCACCTCAATGACTTCCACGAGCTTGTTCAGCTGTTGCATCATCTGGGAGAGTACGCCATCATCGCCCCGGACGACCACGGTCATCTGGGAAATGGAGGGGTCGATCGTCTCGCCGACGCACAGGCTGATGATGTTGTACCCGCGCGCGCTGAACAATCCGGAAACCCGGGCCAACACGCCGAAATGGTTTTCGACGAGCACACTGATCGTGTGTTTCTTCATGGCCTCCACGCTCTGATCCTTCCTGCGGCGAAAAGCTCAGTTTCCGTCCGCCGTTCCGTTGTAGGTATTCATGGCCGGGCCGATGCCGTCCGCGACCCAGGCCAGCGCCGCGTCGGCGCCCCTGTCAAGCATCGCGTTGACCGCATCCCGTTCGTCGGGGCGGAAGGTGGCCAGCACGTGGCCGGCCAATTCCGCGGCCTTCCTGTCGTCTCCCACGCCCATGCGCATCCGGTGGAACTCGGGGCTTCCGAGGCGCTCAATAATCGACTTCAGGCCGTTGTGTCCGCCGGCGCTACCGCCCGCGCGGAAGCGGAGGCGGCCGAGCGGGAGGTTCACGTCGTCGACGATCACGAGGAGATCCGCGGGATCGAATATGGTGTTCCTGCACACGCGCGCCAGGCAATCGCCGCTGCGGTTCATGAAGGTCTGCGGCTTTACCAGCAGCAGCTTCTCTCCGCGATACGCGGCCTGGGCGACGAGGCCCTGATGCTTTTCGCGATCCAGGGCGACACCGAGCCGATCCGCCAGGGCGTCCACCAGCATGAACCCGAGGTTGTGCCGCGTATTCCGGTAGCGCGGGCCGGGGTTACCGAGTCCTGCCACGATCTTCATGGGCACAGCGGCCGGGCCATGCGCTTCGGCGGGTGCGATCGGAACATCAGCCTTCGGCGTTCTCGGCTTCCTCGGCGCCTTCGCCCTCTTCACCCGCGGCCTTGCCGGCGACGCGCGGTGCGTGGATAGCGATGATCGTGCGCTCGGGGTCCGTAATGATTTTGACGTTCGCGGGGGTCTCGAGGTCCGAAACGTGCAGCAGGTCGCCGATGTGGAGGTTCGTGATATCCACGTCGAACTGCTCGGGCACGTCGAGCGGCAGGCACTCGATTTCCAGTTCGCGGAGCTGCTGGTCCGGGACGCCGCCTTCGACGAGGCCGACGCAGTGGCCCACGATGTTGATCGGGATCAGCGTCTGGATGGTTTCGTCGAGCTTGATCCGCATGAAATCGGCGTGGACGATGTGGGACTTGACCGGGTGGTGCTGCACCGCCTTGATGAGGATCGGGCCGCTGAGCTCGGGCTTGTCTTCCACCTCGACGCGCGCCACGGCGTGCTCGCCCTGGCTGCCGTGCACGAGCGCGGAGAAGGCTTTCGCATCCACCGTGATCGCGACGGCGTCCTTGTTCTCGCCGTAGATTACGGCGGGAATGCTGCCGGCCGAACGCTTGCGCCGGGCGGGGCCTTTCCCCGTCTCGCTGCGCGTCTTCACCTTAATCGTTTGAATTTCCATGATATCCGCTTGGGCCTCCGAGCCGGCTTCAACCCTTGAACAGGTTGCTTACCGATTCATCCTTGTGAATTCTGCGAATTGCCTCTCCAATCAGGGCCGCCAGCGAGAGCACCTTAACCTTGGAACTGCTCCGGGCCTTTTCCGACAACGGGATTGAATCGCAAACCAGTATTTCTTCGAGTTCCGAGTTCTCTATGTTATCCAGCGCCGGCCCGCTGAAGACCGGATGGGTGGCGCAGGCGCGCACGGAGAGCGCCCCGTGCGCCTTTATCGCGTTGGCCGCCTTGGCCAGCGTTCCCGCGGTATCTATCATGTCATCGAACAGGAGCGCGTGTTTCCCGCGCACGTCCCCGATGATATTCATCACTTCGGCCACGTTTTCCTTCGGGCGGCGCTTGTCCACAATGGCGAGCGGAACGCCCAGCCGGTTCGCGAACTCGCGCGCGCGCCCCACGCTGCCGGTGTCCGGCGAAACCACCATCAAGTCCTCCTGGAGGGCCAGACGGCTCTTCAGGTGGTTGACGAAGACCACTTCCGCGGACAGGTGATCCAGCGGTATGTCAAAAAAACCCTGTATCTGCCCGCAGTGCAGGTCCACCGTCAGCACGCGGTTGGCGCCCGCGGCCGTCAGTAGATTCGCCACGAGCTTCGCCGTGATCGGCACGCGAGCCTTGTCTTTCCGGTCCTGGCGGGCGTAGCCGAAATAGGGCATCACCGCCGTGATCCGTTCGGCCGAGGCGCGCCGCGCCGCGTCGATCATGATCAGCAGTTCCATCAGGTGCCGGTTGACCGGCGGCGAGGTGCTGTTCACGAGGAACACGTCGCGCCCGCGGATATTCTCCGCGATCTGCACGCGGATTTCGCCGTCCGAGAAGCGGCCCACGTTCGCCCGGGCCGGGCTGCAACCGAGATGGTCGCAAACGCCGGCGGTGAGCGTCTCGGAGGCGCCGCCGCTGAAAACTTTCAAATCGCTCGTGTAGGCCACCGGGATGCCGATCCTCTACCGGGCAAAGCCGGCGCGGAAGTTCTAAATGGCAGGGGCGGTAGGATTCGAACCCACGATGACCTGCACCAAAAGCAGGTGCCTTACCACTTGGCCACGCCCCTGTGTTGCACGGCCAGGCCCGCGGGCCTGCTTTCCGGGCATACGACAGCGCGGGCACACAGGCGCCACACGCGCGTCACGGGATTGGAGAGTATAGCAAGCGGGCCGTTATCAAGTCAACGCGCGCGCGGGACTTAGGCCGCGCGGGAGCCTGTGCGGGAGACCCGAATGGGCGGGCGGGGCGGCCCGGGAATTTACCTGCCGAGAAAGGCCAGAATACGGCTTCGCAGGGCGTCGTGATCGCGGGTTTCGCACTCCCAGACGGTGAGCACGTCCCAGCCGAGGGCGTGCAGCGCGGCGCGGTGCTTCTTGTCCCGATCCACATTGGCCTGGATCTTTCGCCGCCAGTAGTCCCGGTTGGTCGCGGGGATGCGGGCGCCGCGTTTGCAGGAGTGGCCATGCCAGAAGCAGCCGTGCACGAAGATTGCCTTGCGGCGCGATTTGAACACCAGGTCGGGCTTACCGGGCAGGGACGGATCGTGCAGCCGGTACCGGAAACCCTCGGCGTGAATCATGCGCCGAACGAGCATTTCCGGGGCGGTGTCTTTGGATTTCACCGCGCGCATGGTGCGGCTGCGGGATTCGGGGTCTTCAGGCATCAGGATCGCTGAATCGGGGCGTGGACCCCGGCGTCGCGGCGCTCATGCGGCGTGCTTCGAGGAAGATTTATTCGACTTCAGTAGCGGCTCAATCAGATGCTCCGCGAGGTGACGAACGGCGGGAACGGCCACACCGTCCCCCGTCAAGTGGTACGCCTCGTTGTAGTTGGCGGGTAAGGTGTAGGTGTCGGGCAGCCCCATCAGGCGCGCGGCCTCGCGGCCCGAGAGGAGTCGGGTCCTCACCGATGCGCCCTCCACCACCATGATTAGCTGTCGGCTGGAGCCGCCGGCCGGGGTTCGCAGGCAGCCGGCAATACCGTCAAACCGGACTTCGGCGCGCTGTACTTTCCGGCCCGGGCCATCGGGGCGGGTCCGCTTGTAGAGAGTCCCGACAATCCGCCGGCCTTCCGCCTTCGCCTGTTCGAGTTTTTGCCGGTTCAGGTCGCTCATCATCCCGAGGAGCTTCGCCGTCTGATCGGGGGTGTGCCAGGCGACATCGTGCGGGTTGGGTTCGATGAGGTCCGCCAGGCGCGTCTCGCGCGGTGCGGGTTCCGGGAAGTCCCACCAAATCCAGCGCTTCCGGAGTCCGGGTTTCAGGGCCTCCACCGCGCCCCGGAGGGCTTTCGTGTGCCATACGGGGTGTGGAGAATCGCCGGTGAGGCGGGCGGGGATATCGAGATCGGCGCGCGCGGCGATGATGAAGAGCCTGGGGCGCGATTGTGGCAGAAAGTGGACGGCGTCGACGACGGCGGCGCCGAAGCGGTAGCCCTGCCTGTTGAGGGCGTCGCAGATGGAGGCGAAATCGCGGCCGCCATGGGACGAAATCGCGCCGCAGACATTCTCCAGCACGATGATCGCCGGGGCGCGGCCCTCCCGATTCAGGTCCGTCATGAGTTTCCAGAACGGCCAGAAGGTTCCCGAGCGATCGCCGTTGAGGCCGGCGCCGTTTCCGGCCAGAGACAGGTCCTGACAGGGGAAGGAGGCCCAGGCCAGGTGGGCCGCGCCGGGCAGTTGATCGGTTGTGATGTGCCTGACGTCGCCGACGAACAAGTCGTCACCCGGCCAATTGGCCCGGTATGAACGGGCCTTGGAGGGGTCGAAATCGTTTGCGAAGAGACAGTCCCAGCGGTCGCCGAGACCCGCGCGGGCCATGCCCCCGCCGGCGAAGAACTCGTAATACTGGTAGCTGGCGTTTTTTATCATGGTCTGCTTTCGAATCCTGGCCCGAGCGCGCCGCGTGCTGCACTGCGGCAGGGTGTGACCCCATTGAATAGAGTCCGGGGCCTTCACCCTATCGCAGCGGGGCGGCGGCCCGCAATATCGCGTCACCGCACCGCACGGATCCGGTCCATGAGGGCGAGGGCTTCCCGCGTCACCGCCTGGGTCTCGGAAATAATGTCCACGTCGTGGTTCCGGCGCACGTTGAGCCGGAGCCGGGCCATGCGGCGGGCGAGTGGGAGCACTTCCTGGCCCAGTTCGAAGGCCGGATCCACGCGCCCGTTGCCGAGCAGGCGGCAGAGCGCTCCGTCGCAGGCGCACAGGGCGGCGCCCGCGCCGATGAGATTGGTTCGCGCGGAGGCCAGCGCCGGGGCATGGTAGAGCAGGTTGACGAGATGTTCCCGCGCTTCCTGCGACCGCTGGGCTTCCTCCATTGCGCTTCCCGTGCCGGCCTGGCGCAGTTTGCGATGGACCTCGCGGATATCCAGGTTGTACCGGCGGGCCAGGCTCAGATCGAGGGCGATCTGGCGGCGGTCCTGTTCCTGCAGGCGCAGGGCGACCTCGTCCCGCCATCGTTCGGCGACGCCGTTTGTGGCGAGGAGGATGACCTGGCCCTGGCCGGGGAACATTTCGAGGTGGCGGCGCCAGGGCATGGGGGACCAGAGCCGGCTGCGAACGAAATCGGAGACGTCATAGGCTTCGAGGCCGGCGGGCGGGGAATCGGGCGCCTCGATGTAGACGGTGGTGACTTCCGTAAGTTCGTTGCTTATCACGTAGAGCAGCCGGTAGTCGGAACCGGCGAGCCAGCTCCATTGGATTGCCGGCACGCCTTCCGGGCGCTGGGAGCGGGAGTGTTCCTGCCAGGTGATCTTGAACGGGCAATCTTCGGGCTCGGCGCAGGGCGTGGCGTTCAGCACGAGGGGGGCCAGGGCGAAGAAGCGCTCCACCCGGTGCCCGAGCTCCGCCCAGTTGTCGCTGAAGTTGAGGAACGGACCAGTGAGGGATCGCTGGGTGTTCCCCTGCACCCAGATCGGGTCGTTGTGGTAGACAAACGCGAACCATCCGCGCGCGCCACTGGCAAAGGCCAGGTTGATCATGAGGCGCATTTCCGGGCTCGTATTCCATTCGGGCGTGTCCGTCGAGAATACGAAAGCCGGCGCGACCACCCACAGTTGCTGGCCCCGCGCGAGGGGGTAGTGTTCGCGGACGGTATCGCCCAGTTCCCAGGGGGCGTGGGACTTGAAATGGGAGATCCCGGTGACGGGGAAGTGCGGGCCGAACAGGGGAACGTTGGTTGTGTCCCGGTGTATCGCGGCGAGCGGATGGTTGGGGTCCGCCTCCTGAATGCGCGCCTGGGCGTCCACGTGCATCTTGAAGGATTGGGACGGGGGCTCGTCCTGGATGGCCCAGCCGAGTATGGCGGGCGAATCCGCGAAGGGCCGGATATCGCGATCGATCAGCTTGTCGGGGTCGCGCTGGAATTCGTCGCGCGGCCAGTGGTGGTGGGCCAGCACGCGGATTCCGTACGAATCCGCCAGGCCCAGCACTTCGCGCCATTCCGAGGGGGTGAGGCGGTCGATCTCCTCGATGGCGACGCTGTTGTGGTGGTGGCGGGCAATATCCTCCAGGGCGAACCGCCAGTAGTCGCGAAACGAAATCTCCATGCAATCCGCCATGCGCTTGGCGGTGCCCGCCTTCATGTAGACACCGAGCGGGAGGAACTCGTTGAGCAACGGATATTGCGGGGCTTCCGCCATCGGATGGCGCCCGCTATCCGGCCCGTAGCAGGCGGCGTGCTCCCTGGTGCTCAGGCCGCGGAATCGGATGGACTGGATCTCGAAGGTCTCGGTCTTGCGCTTGGTCGCGTAGAGCCGGAATGCGCAATGGTCGATGAAGCGGGGGAATCCGTGATGTTGCACGAGGCGCGCAGCGGTCTGCCAGGATTGGGCCGGTTCCAGGGCGTCAAAGTGGGTTCCGCCGCGGTAGCTCAGCACCCAGGCCGGGCGCGCGGACATGGAAATGCAGCGGTAGGTGATCTCCGCCACGGGGTAGCGGTTGAGGTCAATCGGAAAGCGGCTGTCCTGGCTCCGCCGGGAACTGAGCGATACCCAGAAGCTGGGGTCGCTCGACGGGAGGCTGTCAATCGGCCGGACGCCTTCGAAATGCCCGATGAGGCTTACCCCCGAAGCGGTCTGCACACGTTCGGCCGGGATCGACTGCCATTCGCGATCGGCCGGATCATCCACGAGCGCCCAATGGGCAATTTCTTCGGCGGTAAACTCGACGTACTCGGCGGCGGCGCGGCCTTCCGGATCGTGGCGCTCCAGCACCGTCTTCAGGAATCCGGCGTACTTGTAAATCATGGAGGCAGCATCCTTCTAACGGTACGACGCGCCAGTGACACCGGGAAATGCACGCCAGGCAGCGACCCGCGGCCAACCAATTCGCCGGGCCGTTGATCCTAGCCAAGAAACGCCGGAAAACGCAACCGGCGGGCGCCTTCCGCGTGACGGAGGGCAAACAACGCGATTGCGCCGCGGTATCGCCGCGAGATTGCCAATCCATGGCGCGGTAGCGCAACATTTTCGGTCTGCAGTGTGCGGCGGGCTTGCGCGCGGATTCCCCGGCGCGCTATCGTGCCCGCCCATGCCCGACTCCGCGAAGAAAGAACCGCTTCTCCTCGACACGCCGCTCGGCGATCTGCCTGGAATCGGCCCGAAACGGGCGTCGCTCCTGCAACAGCTGGGCCTGGCGACCGTGCGTGAACTGCTGTACCACTTCCCGCGCGATTACCAGGACCGCCGGCGCCTTACCCCGATTTCGGAGGCGGCCAGGGGCGAAACCGTCACGTTCGAGGCCCGGGTGAAGGAAGCGCGAAACGTGCGGATGCGGGGGCGCGGATCCATGGCGGTGCTCGTGCTGGAGGACGACACCGGCGCGATCAAGGCGACGTTTTTCGGGCGGGGTTACCTGGCGAACTCGACGTTGCGGCCCGGGGTGACGGGGGTGTTCCACGGGGTTGTGGAGGAGTACAAGGGGCTGGCGCTCAAGAGCCCGGAGTTCGAGGTGTTGGAAGCGGGGGCGGGCGCGGGGCTGCATACGGGCCGGATTGTGCCGATTTACCGGCTGACCGAGAAAGTCACCCAGCGGATGCTGCGCACGTGGATCGCCGAGGCGCTCGATCGCGTGGACGGGACCATTCCGGAAACGCTGCCGCCCGCGGTGCGCGCCGCGGAAGGGCTGGCCCCACTGGGCGCGTGCCTGCGGCAGATCCACTTTCCCGAGAGCAGCGAGGCGGCGGAGGCCGCGCGCGCGCGCCTCATTTTCGAATCGCTGCTCACCATCCAGATCGGCGTTCTGCGGAAGCGTCTGCACCGCCGGGGGGAGGAGGGCGTAGCACACCACATGAACGGGCCGCTGTTCAAGGCCCTCGATCGCCAGTTGCCCTTCAAGCTCACCGAAGCCCAGGAGCGGTGCATCGCGGAGATACTCCGGGACATGGCCGAGCCGCGCCCCATGACGCGCCTGGTGCAGGGGGATGTTGGATCCGGGAAGACGATTGTCGCGGCGCATGCGGTTGCCGCCGCGATCGACAGCGGCTTCCAGGCGGCTTACATGGCGCCGACGGAGCTTCTCGCGGAACAGCAGTTCAAGACCCTGCGGGCGCTGTTTGAGCCGCTCGGGGTTCGCGTTGAACTGCTTACGGGCAGCCAGCGGGGCGCGCGATCCATACGGCGTGGCGTTGCGGCGGGCGCGGCGGGGATCGTCGTGGGGACGCAGGCGCTATTTCAGCAATCGACGACTTTCCAGCGCCTTGGGCTGGTCATCATCGACGAGCAGCACCGCTTCGGCGTGGCGCAACGCAATGCGCTGGCGGAGAAGGGCGAGCGCCCGGACGTGCTGCATATGACCGCGACGCCCATCCCCCGATCACTCGCGATGACGCTGTATGGCGGCATGGATCTGTCGGTTATCGACAGCCTTCCGCCGGGACGGAAGCCGGTCAAGACACGCTATATCCCGGAGAGCAAGGTGGCTGGTTGCTATGCCTATGTGGCGGACCAGGCGCGGCTTGGCCGCCAGAGCTTTATCGTGTGCCCGCTGGTGGAGGCGTCCGAGCTTCGACAGGACAGCACGGCGGTGGAGGATCACTTCGCGGAGCTTTCCACCGGCCCGCTTTCCGGCCTGCGCACCGCCTGTATCCACGGGCGGCTCGATGCGGGCGAGAAGGACGAGATCATGCGGCGCTTTTCGGCGGGCGAGGTGGATGTGCTGTTCAGCACGACGGTCATCGAGGTGGGCATTGACGTGCCCAACGCGACCACAATGCTCATCGAGAACGCGTCCCAGTTCGGGCTGACCCAGCTGCACCAGTTGCGCGGTCGCGTGGGCCGGGGGGACGCTCAATCCTACTGCTTCTTGCTCGGCAAGCCCGCGACAAAAGAGGGGCGCGAGCGGCTGCGGATCTTTTGCGAGATGAGCAGCGGGTTCGACCTGGCGGAGGCGGATCTCCGTCTGCGCGGCCCGGGGGAAGTGACGGGATTCCGGCAGGCCGGTTTCGACGATCCGCACGCGGCGGCGTGGGCCGGGGACGCGCGCCTGCTGGACCGCACGCGGCGCCGCGCGGAGGCGATCCTGGCGGACGACCCCGAACTCGCGGACGCCGCCTGGGACCCGCTCCGCGCAAGAATCGAAGCGTGCGAAAGCGCCGCGCTCTGAGTGCGCCCCGCGGGGCGAATCAGGCCGTGCGCGGAGCGGCTTGCCGCGGGCCCCGATACGTCCGGGAAAGGCGCTATAGTTTGGTAGCGAAGAAGGCGAATTCCGCGGCTATTGGGCCTCGCGTGCTTTGACTCGCCCCGAAACGACCTGCTACTATCCGGCGCGAGCATATGGCGCGCCCGCGGCTCTCGGCGGCACCGTGGACTCCGCCATGGCCGGCGCCCGGCCGGGCCGCCGGTACCCCGGGGTGGGATCATTTCGTTGTCGCAGCGTTCCAAAGAATTCGAAGACCTCGTGCTGGAGCATATGGACATGCTCCATGCCGTGGCCTTGCGCCTTACCCGCAACGCGGCCGACGCCGATGATCTTACGCAGAACGCGCTCGTCAAGGCCCTCCGCTTCCACGACAAGTTCAAGGAAGGCACGTATATCAAGGCGTGGCTTCTGACGATTCTCCGCAACACCTTCATCAACGAGTATCGCAAGCGCGCGCGGACGCCCCTGGCCGTCGAGCTTTCCAGCGCGGATACGGCGGAGACCGCGATCCCGCCCGCGCCGGTGGGGGATCGCGTCCAGGACATGCTCGAACTGCTGGACGACGAAGTCCGCGCCGCCGTGGATGATCTTCCGCGGGACTTCCGCGATGCGGTCATCATGGCGGATCTGGAGGAGAAATCCTACAAGGAAATCGCGGAGTACATGGATTGCCCCATCGGCACGGTCATGTCCCGCCTGTACCGGGGGCGGAAGATCTTGCGCGAGCGGCTGGCCGGCTACGCTCCCGGTGCGCGCGACGGCGAAGCCGATTCCAGGTAAGGGGGCTTGCGGGGCCGGGGCAATGGGGGCTGGCCGCGCGCGGCGCCTCGGGGAAACACCTTCACGGCGCGGTCAGCTGTGTTTCCAGAAGGCGGGAAGCAGCAGGACGCAGATACTGAAGAGTTCGAGGCGGCCCATCGCCATGCACAGGCTCAGGAACAACTTGCCCGAGGCGGGAATGAACGCGAAATTCTCCACGGCCCCCACGTGTTCCAGGCCGGGGCCAATATTGTTCAGCGTTGCGACAACGGAGGTCATCGCCGTCTGGAACGGTAGCCCGAGCAGGGACATGTAGAGGCAACCCGCCGCAAAGAGAATCATGTGGATGAAGAAGAATGCGTAGACGGTCCGCTGCGTGCCTTCGTCCACGACTTGCCCGTTGATGCGGATCGGGCGGACGGTCTTGGGGCGGAAGGTGTTTTCAAGCCGCCAGTAGGCCATCTTGAAGAGCATAATGAAGCGAACGACCTTGATTCCCCCGCCGGTGGAGCCGGCGCAACCGCCCACAAACATCAGTATGACCAGCAGCATGCGCGAGAAGTAGGGCCACTTGTCGAAATCCTCCGTGCCATAGCCGGTGGTCGTCATCAGGGAGACCGTCATGAATGCCGCGTGGCGGGCCGCCTCGCCCGCGCTGTAGTCCGGCGGGGGCGGCGCGGCCGTATCAACCGCGATGCGCCCCTGCACGCCCATCAGGTTTATCGTAATGAGGAAGGACGCGATCGCGAGAATCAGGATGTAGGCCTTCCACTCCGTGTTCTTGAAGGGGGCCATCCAGTCGTGGTGCAGCATGGCGAAGTAGAGGCCGAAATTCGTGCCGGCCAGCACCATGAATACGATAATGATCACTTCGACCGCCAGGCTGTCGAACGCGGCGATACTATCCGCGCGCGGGCTGAAGCCGCCGGTGGCCAGGGTGCCGAAGGTATGGGTGAGGGCGTCGTACAGGTTCATGCCGGCGAGCATCAGCAGGGCGGTTTGGACGGCGGTCAAACCGACATACATGGTCCAGAGGGTGGTTGCGGTGTCCTTGATTCGGGGGCTCAGGCCGCGCGGGTCGGGGCCGGGCGATTCCGACTTGAAGAGCTGCTTTCCGCCCGCCCCCATGTACGGCAGGACCGCCACGAACAGGACGATGATGCCCATGCCGCCGATCCAGTGGGTGAAGGAGCGCCAGAAGAGGATACTGGGCGGCACGGCCTCGATATCTGTCAGAACGGTTGATCCGGTGGTTGTCAGGCCCGACATGGCCTCGAAGTAGGCGTCCACCGGGGTGAGCGTTCCGCTCAGGATGAAGGGCAGCGCGCTGACCGCCGCTGTCACGAGCCAGCCCACGCCCACCAGGGCCAGGCCTTCCCGCTGGAACATGCGGTCGGGCGCGCGGAATCCCGCCGCCGAGAGGAGGGCGCCCGCAAGCCCGGCGAGGGCCATGGACTTCAGGAATGCCACGAGGGAGCTCCAGTCCTGGAAGAGGACCGCGCATATGGCCGAGGGAATCATCAGGAGGGCCACGGCGACGGTGAAATGGCCCAGGTACTTGGCGACGAGCCGGTAGTTCATGGCCGTTTCGTCATGGTTTTGCGGACCGCGTCGAGGGATTTGGCCGCTGCGATGACGATCACGGAGTCGCCGGCCATGATGGCGTCATTGCCGCTCGGGATCAGGACCGAGTCGCCTCGAATGATCGTGGCGACGAGGGCGCCGCGCGGCATGCGCAGGTCCTTGAGCGGCTGCCCGAGAACCGAGACGCCGTCGCGCACGGCCATTTCCACGATTTCGACCTGGCCCTCGCCGAGGACCGCCAGGGAGGTCACATCGCCCCGGTACATCATTTTCATGATCCGCGTTGCAATGGAGGCGCGTGGCGTCACGGCCAGATCGATGCCCAGCCGTTTCACCAGCGGCGCGAAATCTGGCTGGTGCACGATGGCCGCAACGGATCGCGCGCCGACTTCCTTCGCGAGCACGGCCGCCATGATGTTGCGCTCGTCGTCGCCCGTCGCGGCGACGAACATGTCCATGGTGTCCACGTGCTCCTGTTCGAGCGCGACCCGCGAGGTGGCGTCGCGGCAGACCACTTTGGCCCTGGCCAGCTTTTCCGCGAGCCGCTGGGCGCGCTCCTCGTGCCGCTCGAATACTTTCACCGTCTTCATCTTGTCTTCGAGGGCCTGGGCGAGGCGGAGGCCGATCGTGCCGCCGCCCATGATGGCCACCCGCCGCGGCTTCACTTCCTCGCCGTGGAAGAGGCGCTGGATCTGGTCGATGCTCTCGTGGGTGCCGATGAAGGTGACCAGATCGCCCGGCTCCACAATGGAGTCGCCGTGCGGGATCATGCATTTGCCGTCCCGCTCGATGACGCCGAGCAAGACGCCGCTGCCGGGGCGAATGACATCCTTCAGGGTCTTGCCGTTTCGGGTGGGGGATTTGGCCGCGCGCACCTGGAGCATCTGGGCCTTGCCCTTGCCGAAGTCCTGTGCGCTGAGAATGCCGGGGTGCTCAATGTAGTTGGCTATCTCCAGGGCCGCCAGGGAGTCGGGGCTCAGGATATAATCGATACCCAGGACCGTCTCGTACAGGATGTTGGATTCCATGTACATGGGGCTGTCCACCCGGGCGACGGCCACTTTCGCGCCGAGGCCTTTGGCCGTGGCCGCCGCGATGAGGTTCTTTTCGTCGTTGCCCATGCTGGCCACGAAGAGTCCGGCGGAGCCGACGTTCAGGGATTGCAGCAGCATGATCGACGAGCCGTCGCCCGTTGCCGTGCTCACATCCAGGGCGTAGTCGATTTGCTCGACGATGTCCGGATTCTGCTCGATGACGGTTACGTCCTGGTGTTCGGTGCTCAGGAGGCGGGCGAGGTGGTATCCGACCCGCCCGCCGCCGGCGATAAAGATGTTCATGTCAGTCCGGACCCTTCCCGCGCTACGGACACCGCAAGCCCCGCATGGTCCTACAAACCGCGCGCTGGAGTCAAACGCTTTGGCGGTTTCTGTAGTATGATGAAGAGGCCCGGGGGATGTCTGCAACGCGCCGCGGGCCGGATTGGAGAGGTTGAAATGGCCACGAAATACACCCGTGAGGGCACGGTGGACGGCGCGCTGGAAGCGCGACAAACCCCCTGGCGCCGGCAGGGCCCGATCGCGCCGCCGCTTTCGCGCGGCCAGCGCGCGTTCGTCATTCTAACCGGGGCCATCGCGATTGTATTGCTTGCCCAGGTGGCCGTAAACCTGAATCGCACCTCGGATTATGCGTTCGAGCGCGTGCGCCGGGGCACGGGCGTCATCGCCGAGCGCGGCCCCGGGGAGACGGGCGCGGAGGGCGGTGGTTTGGTGACCATTGAGGTCACCCTCGAAAATGATCGGCGTATGCGGGCCGATTTCCGGATTCCGGCGCCGTATTGGGAAACGCTGCCGGTTGGCGCCACGGTGGCGGTCCTGTACCAGATGAATCAGACGGGCGACGCAATTCAGATCCTCGAGTGCGGGCTGGTTGCGCTGGAAGACGGCATCCGCTAAGCTACGGGCAACCGGGGCATAGGTTCACCATCACGCCGCCGGACCCCGGGCGGCACAGGGTAGCGGCATGGGTCTCAATCCCGAAGAAATACGCAGCATTTTCCGCCGCACGGTCATCGTGCGCAAGCCGACCTACGGCATTGTGCGCGGCGACCACGAGCTGCCGTATATCTGCCTGGGGCCCTCGTTCGAGTCCGGCTACGAGGCCACGACCGTAAGCGGCAAGGTGCAGGTTTCGCGGCGGTTCGTGATCCGCCCCTCCCACTATGCGCCGAGTTACGAGGAAGTTTTCGGAAGCGACAACGTCGATCTCGAGATTTCCGGGCGCGTCTTCGGCTTCCTGGGCTTTCCCGAGCGCCCGGTGGATTGCAAGTCCGAATACCTTACGATCGAACATAGGAACGAGTCCGTTGACAGCCTGCTGTCGCGCTGCCTGGACGATCTGGAGCGCCGCGAAGACATAACGACGGGCGTGCTGATATCTCCCGACAACCGGTACTTTCCGATATCGGTGGAGCGTTTCATTTCATCCGTGCTGGATGATGAATTCTCGTTTTAGTCACGCGCCCGCGAAGCGAAGGAGCCTTATCGTGAAAACTGCCTACGAACTCGCCCTGGAACGCCTTGAAGCCGCCTCCGGTCCCATTCGCTCCCTCAGCGACGCGGAAAAAGCGGCGCTGGCCGAAGTGGACAAGAAGTACGACGCGCAGGCCGCGGCCCTGCGGATCGACTATGAGGGGAAACTGGCGGTCGCCGATTCCCACGCGGCCTATTCCGCGCTGAAGGACGAACTGGCGCATGAACTCGCGATGATCGAAGACCGGCGTACGCGCGACCGGGATGCGATCTGGGGCGATGGCGCGGAGAGCGCGCGCTAGCCATGGCCGCGCCGCGGGAAAGCCGGGGGTGGAATCGCCGGGCCCTGGCCCTTGCCGGGCTCGCATGCTTCCTGCTGGTCGCGGCGGACGCGCGCCTGAAGGAGGCCCGCAGCGCGGGATTTAGGTTGGACGGCTGGACCTGGGAGGCGCAGGTCGCCAATGCGCCCGATTTCTGGGAGAGACTGGCCGCGCTGCCCGCCGCGGATTCCTTTGAGGCGAGTGCGCCGGACGCCCTGCGGGCGATCGAGGTGGCCATCCGGAAAATGACCGGGATTCGCCCGACCCCGTCCCGGATGCGCCTTTGGGCGGGGTATCAGGCCGCGATCGGCGGTGAAGGGGAGGACTGGTGCCTCATCCTGCGCCCCGGATTGCTCCTGCGCCTGACCAGCGTGGTCCGCAGCCCCGTTCAACCGCTGGAGGATGGCGCACCGTTCGCGCGCGAGCTGGCCGCGGGCTGGCGGGACGGTTTCCTGCTGATCGCGTCGTCGCCGGCGTACCTGGACCGGATGCAACGGGAAGGGCAACCGCTGTCAGGCGAAGCCGGCTCCGGGCGGGCGGTGGCGCTGGCCTGGCCGGCGAACCGCGCCTCATTGCGTCTGGAGGCCGCCGACGGTCTGCCTTTCGCACTCGATCTTTCCCTGCACCAGCCGCCAGGCGGGCCGCCTATGCGCGCGCCGGATGGATGGGATGACGCGGCGGGCTGGGTCGCGTGCCGCGGCGGATTTGCGCCCGAGGCGATCGGGGCCGTCGCGCCCTTGTTGGCGCGTCTTCCCGAAGCCGACGCCATCCGCGCCTATGCGGAAGCCTGGTGGCGGGCCTTTACGCCGGTGGAGCTCGTCCCGCCGCGCGAGAACGCGTGGGCGGCGGGCCTGTTCGCGGCGGGCTGGTCGGGAGAATCGCTTACCGCGGAGGTGGTCTGGTCCGAGTTTGGACCCGGCGTGGAGACGGCTGAGCCCTGGGCCGAGGCGCTACGCGTCCCGCATCAGTGGGACGAGACCCCCGGATGGCTGGTCCCGGTGGAGGGGGCGGCGCGGGCGTGGGGGATGGTGTCCAGGCCGGAGGCGCTTTTCCGGACGAGCCACGAACACCTGATGCCCCGCCAGCTGGCGGCCACATTCCAGCCGGATTCTCAGGCGGTACTGGCGGCGCGCTTCGATTGGTTGCGCGCCAGTGAATCGGCGCGGGCCATCCTGCGGGAAGCCGCCGACGCGGAGTGGATTCCGGGCTGGAACCGGCGGGATGTGGAAAGGGAGATCATCCCCCTGCTGGACGCGTTCGGCGGTTGGGGCCGATTCGAGTTGCGCCTCGAAGAGCGGGACGGGGCGATCACCGGCGCCGGTTATCTCGCGCGGGACGCGGGCGGCGCCTGATGGCCGCGATCCTCATTGCGGCGGGCCTGCTCGTTGCCGCCGCCGCACCTCCCGAAGTGGCGTGGGTAACGGGCAACGGCATCGTGTACGCCGGCCTGGACGCGGAAGGCCGCATGGCCCAGTTGAACTGGCCGGGTCCGGGCGCGCCCAATCATTGGGGCGGTGGCGGCTGGCTGATGCGGGAAGGGAAATCGTGGCGGGCGCTCGGCTCGTCTGCCCGGACGGGTTACGAGGCGCCGGACTCCGTCGTACTGGAAGCACGGTTTGAAACGAACGATCCGGGCCGGTACGCCGTGCAAAGGGTCTTTGCCCTGCCGGACGTCGCGGTGGTGGCGGTGGCCCTGTCGCTTCAGGGGTATCCGCGCGATATGCGGGTCGCGTGGCGCCAGCAGATTGAGCCGGTCACGTCCAGGACGCCGGGTGGCGAATCGCTGGGCGCTCAGCCCGCCGGGCGGCGAGGCTTTGCTACGTACTATGACCCCGAGCGGCAGTCGGCGACCGACTTTCGGCCCCGCGCGCCGGGCCGAGACACTTGGGCGCGCGCGCATTCCCTTGCCGCGGCGGAAGCGCCGGCTTCGTCCTGGCGGGCGTTTGACGACGGCGTCTACTGGGAGGCGATGCCGCTCAATCCCGTGGCGTGCGCCAGCGTGGCGCCCGCCGGCGAATTCGAGTCCCAGCCGGCAGCCGGCGAAGACACGCGCACGGCGGTGGTTGGCCCGGCGTACGCAGAATGGGTATTGGAGCCGGTGTACGAGGGGGACCGCGCGGTGTATACGATGTTACTGGGCGCGGGCGAAGATGCGCGGGCGGCGGCGGCCGCGATTGACGGGGTACAGGCCGCCAGGCCGTTAACGGAGGACGCGGGCGCCGCGTGGCTTTCGATGGCGCCGGCGTCGCTGAGCGCGGGCGCGCGGCGCGATCTCCTCGATCTCCTGATCTGTGTTGATCGGGCGAGCGGCGCCCTGGTTTCCAGCCCGGTCTCCATTCCTTCGGGGGATACGGTGTCCGTCTTCGACACGGCCTGGGCGGTGGCCGCGCTGGATGGGGCCGGGTATACGGACCTGGCCGGTGGGGCGCTCGATTTCCTGATTGATCGGGTGCGATTGGACAGCCGGAGCGGCTATCCGGCGGGGTCCCTCCCGGCGGAATTCTACACGGCGGGAATGCGCGCGCGGCTGGACCGTCCCGCGGCCCCCGAGTCCGCCGCGTGGTTGCTTGCGGCGGCCTGGCGGCATTGCGCGCATCTGGGCCCGGAAGCCGGAGCGGCGTGGGCGGCCCGCGCGGATGCCGCGCTCGCGGCGTGCGCCGGATTCCTGGCGCGGGACCCGGGCGCGGGCCGGGTTCTTCGCGGCGGGGCGGCCTCCGAGACGGTGTCCATGGCCTTGCTCAAGACGCAGTACCTCGGGCTTGAGAGCGCGCGATTGCTGGGGGAACTCCGCGGAAAGCCGGAGCCCGGAGTTTGTGCGGATCGCCGCGAGGAGCTGTACTCCCGCATCCGCTTCCGGCAGCTTAACCGCGATGAGGAACAGGCCGGCGAAGCGCCGTGGGCCGCCCTGTGGGTGCGTACGATGGATTCCGGGAGCGGGTTGTCGCGGTGGGATGTGCTGCTTGAAGGGTGGGAGGGGGGCAACATGCCCGCCGCCGAGGGGCCTTGGCCCGAGAGCGCTCCCTCGGCCTTACGCGCGGCGCTTCGCCTGCTTGCAGCGCCCTGATCGCGCCTACTGGTATTGCTTGAGCAGGGGTTGCAGCGCTTCCAGGCGGCCTTCGCCGTCGAACTTTGCGCGAATCGCCAGAAATTGCTCTTCCCGACCGAGGAAGGCGTTTACAATGTCCGGGTCGAAGTGCGTGCCGCTGCCTTCGAGGATGATCGCGCGCGATTTTTCGTGATCGAAGGGCTCCTTGTAGGGGCGGCGCGACGAAAGCGCGTCATAGACATCCGCCAGGGCGGCGATACGGGCGCAAAGCGGGATGGCCTCGCCCGCCAGACCGAAGGGGTAGCCGGATCCATTCCATTTTTCGTGGTGATAGTACGCGATATCGCGCCCCATGGCGAGAAAGGAGTCGCGGCCGGCCTCGATATCCGCCGCGCGCAGGGTATCCCCGCCGATGCGGCAGTGGTGCTTCATGATCTCGAACTCTTCCTCGGTCAGCTTGCCCGGCTTGAGCAGGATGCTGTCCGGAATACCAACCTTTCCGATGTCGTGAAGCGGCGTCGACTGGTAAATCGCCTGCGCGTAGCTCTCGTCGCAGGTGTCCCGGTACTTGTCGAGCGTGATGATTTCGGCGGCGAGTTCCCGCGCGTAGGATCGCATCCGCTCCAGGTGATCGCCGGTCTCGTTGTCGCGCGATTCCGCAAGCTTGGCGAGAGCGAACACCGTCACCTGCTGGGTTTGAACCACCTGCTGCGTGCGGGCTTTCACCTTCCGTTCCAGCTCATTCTTGTACTCGACGAGCCGATCATGGAGCAGCTTGGTGGTGGAGGAGTTCTTAATCCGCGCTTCCAGCAGGATGCGATCGAAGGGCTTTATGAGGAAATCGTCCGCACCGCACTTCACGGCCTCAACGTTGGTCTCTTTGTCCGCCATGCCGGTGATGATTACCACGGGGATGTGAACCGTGTCCGGATTCTGCTTAAGCCGCCGGCATACTTCGAAGCCGTTCATCCCGGGCATGGCGATATCGAGGAGGATGACGTCCGGCGGGTCCGAGTCGACGCGATCCAGCGCCTCTTCGCCATGCGCGGCGTATTCGACCCGGTACCCCAATGGCTCCAGGAAGCTGCGCAGCACCATGGCGTTTTCGGGCATGTCATCCACAACCAGAATGCGCGTCGTTCGGTTTCTGTCTTTGAGCAAGACGTTCTACCTCGTGATAACTGCTTGATGCGCAAGAGGCTGGCATGATCTGCCGCCAACCGGCGCCCCTTATACCCGGTAATCCGAGAAATCATGGTATCACGTTTTCACAGTTCGCGCAATTGCGCATTCAGTCCGGGGTTGGGCGTTCAGGTAGTGCGGGTAACGCGCTTGGCGCACGGCGGGCATTGACCGCAACCGAATGAACTTGAACCGCGAATGCACACGAATGTACGCGAATTGTATGGCGCTTCGAGGGGGCGGGGCGGGTGATGTGGGATTGGGCCTGAGTATTCTCGGGGCTGGCGTTGGGAAAGCGCGGCGCGAACTGGTACAGTTAGTCGGGCGGGCGGCAGGAGACGGCCGGCGGCCCGGAGCACGTCTGGCGTCGGAATATGGAGCAGTGCGCATGACATCCCCGGTAGATGAAATTCGCGAGCGCGTGGCGCGGCAGGCGCCCCTGGTGGCCCGGCTCCGGCAGGCCATGGGCGAAGTTTTGGTGGGCCAGCGCTACATGGTGGATCGGCTCCTGGTGGGCCTGCTGGCCAATGGCCACATCCTGCTGGAGGGCGTGCCCGGTCTGGCGAAGACGACGGCGGTGACCACGCTGGCGCAGGCCCTGGCGTGCAGCTTCAAGCGCATCCAGTTCACGCCCGATCTCCTGCCGGCGGACCTGGTGGGCACGGAGGTGTACAACCCGAAGACGGGCGATTTCAGCGTGAAGAAGGGGCCGGTCTTCGCGCATATCCTGCTGGCGGACGAGATCAATCGCGCGCCGGCGAAGGTGCAGAGCGCGCTGCTCGAAGTGATGCAGGAGCGGCAGGTGACGATCGGCGATACTACATTCCCGATGCAGGAGCCGTTCATGGTGCTGGCGACGCAGAATCCCCTGGAGCACGAGGGCACCTACCCGCTGCCCGAGGCCCAGATCGACCGGTTCATGCTCAAGGTGAAGATCACGTATCCGACCCGGGAGGAGGAACGCGCGATCATGGACCGGGTGGACCTGCTCCGGCGGCAGAAGGTGGACCCGGTGGTGACGCGCCATGAGTTGCTGGAGGCGCGGACGCTGCTGAACGAGATTTATGTCGACCCGAAGGCCAAGGATTACATCGTCGATATCGTCCACGCGACCCGGCGCCCGGAATCCGTTGGGCTGAAGATCGGCCATCTTATCGAGTACGGGGCTTCGCCGCGCGCGACGCTCTACCTCCAGCAGGGCGCGCGGGCCATGGCGTTCCTGCAGGGCCAGGGCAATGTGTACCCGCACGACGTGAAGCAGATTGCGATGGACGTGCTGCGGCACCGGGTAAAAGAGAGTTACGAGGCGGAGGCGGAGAACATCTCGGCCGAGCACCTGATCAAGAAGATTCTCGAAACCGTGCCGGTCCCCTGAGCCGGAGGGCGATTGCCGTGATCCCAGCCGATGTGATGCAGCAGATCCAGCGGATACACATCCGCAGCCGCCGCGTGGTCAATGATTTGCTTGCGGGGCAATACGAGAGCGTGTTCAAGGGGCAGGGCATGGTGTTCAAGGAAGTCCGCGAATACGTGCCGGGGGACGATGTCCGCGCTATTGACTGGAACGTCACCGCGCGCACGGGGCAGCCGCACGTGAAGGTGATGGCGGAGGAGCGCGAGCAGACCGTGATGCTGGCCGTGGACGCGAGCGGATCGAAACGATTCGG
This sequence comes from Candidatus Hydrogenedentota bacterium, assembly GCA_019637335.1. Classification (NCBI taxonomy): domain Bacteria; kingdom Pseudomonadati; phylum Candidatus Hydrogenedentota; species Candidatus Hydrogenedentota bacterium. The sequence continues at coordinate 66,497 of JAHBVV010000017.1, forward strand.
GAGCCGGGCCCGCCTGAAGAGTGAACTGGCGGCGGAGCTGTGCGCGGTGCTGGCCTATTCGGCCATCAAGAACAACGACAAGGTGGGGCTTTTGATCTTCACCGATCGCGCCGAGCATTTCGTGCCGCCGCGCAAGGGCCGAAAGCATATCCTCCGGCTGATACGTGAAATCCTTTTTTTTGAGCCGGATGGCGTCGGCACGGACGTGGCCGCGGCCCTGCACTACCTCAACCAGGTGGCGCCCCGGCACGCCATCGTCTTTCTGGTCTCGGATTTCATGTCGGGCGACTTCGAGGGGCCGCTGCGGATTACGAGCCGAAAGTTCGACACGATTGCGGTTGCGATCGACGATCCCCGGGAGTTCAGCCTGCCGGACGCCGGCCTGATCGCGCTGGAAGACAGCGAAACGGGGCAGGTGTATCTTGCGGACACAGGGCGCCGACGATTGCGGGAGATTTACGAAGACGATGGCGCTTTCCGGCGATCGCGCCGGAGCGATTGTTTCAAGCGGCTGCGGGTTGACCTGATTGAACTGCAAACCGATACGCCCTATATCGGCGCGCTTCACCGTTTTTTTCGCATGCGTGAGCGGCGCATGCTCGCATAGGCCGGCGGGCGGGATGGTACAGTTGGTGCAATGATGTTTTCCGCCCTGTTCATAGCGTTACTCCAGGTCGCGGCCGCGGAGACGCCGGCGCTTTCCGCGCGTGGCGCGCTCGGCGCCGCGGAGATTCCCTTTCACCGGACCACGGACTACCGCGTGGTGGTGGAGGCGCCCGCGGAAGCCGCGATAGACGTGGAACCCGCCGCGCTGGAGGCCCCCGGGCTTGAACTGGTCGCCCGGGAGCCCGCCGAACGCGCGCTGGAAGGGGGCCGGAAATCCATCGAATTCGTGTGGGATATCGCGCCCATCGGGCCGGGGACGTTTCTCTTGCCGCCGGTATCGGTCCGGGCGGATGGCGCGCCCGCCGCGACCGTAGAACCCGCCGCGTTGTCGGTACGCGCCCTGACGCCCGAGGAAGAATCGGAGGTCCGGGTGGCGCAGGGGCTTCTGTTTCCGGCGGACCTCGCGGCGCCCGCGGCGGATCGGGGCTGGCCCGTCGCGCTGATACTGATGGCGGTGCTTGTCCTGGGCGCGGCGGCGTGGCGATTCCGGTCGGCGTTGCGCTGGCCCGCGCGAACCCGGTCGCTGGACCCGCTGGCCGAAGCACGCATGCGGCTGGACGAACTGGAGGCCGCGCTGCATGCGGACGGCGTTGAGATCGAGGCGATCTATGTTGCGTTGTCGCTGATTCTGCGCACGTACCTCGGACGTCGCTTCGGGGTTCCCGCCCTGGAGCAATCCACCCCGGAATTCACCGAGGGCCCGCTGGCCGAATTGCCGCTTGCCCCCGAGACCAGGCGGCGCATTCGCCGGCAGCTTCGCGACGCCGACCGGGTGAAGTTTGCGGGTGTCCGCCCGCCCTGGGAACAGTGCGGCGCGGCCATCGCGGAAGTGCGCGCGCTGGTGGCGCTGCTGGAAGAATCCGGCGGCGACGGCATGCGGGGGGCCGCCTGATGACGCCTTCGGCCTGGTTTACATTCACGGCGCTCTCGCAGCCCGGCTGGCTCTGGCTTGCGCCATTGCCGCTGGTGCTGCTGGCGCTGGAACTGGGAACCCGCGCCCCGGCTACCATCCGTATTTCCACGGCGGACCGCCTGGCCCGTCAGGCGGGCGATCGCCCGTCCGCGGCGCGGCTCATCCCCCCCGTATTGCGCTGCGCGGGGCTGCTGCTCCTCATTGTGGCGCTGGCCGGCCCCCTGAACGGATTTCGCGCGCGCGGCGAACGCGCGGGCGTGGTGGATATCATGCTGTGCGTCGATGTGTCGAGCAGTATGGCCGAACAGGATTTCTACATTGGAGCGCAACCCGCGAACCGGCTCGATGTGACGAAGATCGCGGTGGCCAATTTCATCCAGAACCGCCGGATTGTACCCGAGGAGCGCTACGGGGCCGATCGGCTCGGCCTGATCCTGTATGCGGGCATTGCGTGGACCGCGTGCCCGTTGACGCTGGACTACGCCATCCTCGAACATGCGATAGAACGGGCGGAGCCCGTCTCCCAGCAGGATCGGGGCAAGAACGGCACGGCCATTGGATCCGCAATTGGCCTGGCGGCGCGGCGCCTGAGCCAGAGCGAGGCGAAATCGAAGGTGATGGTGCTGCTGACGGACGGGGTGAACAACCGCTTCGAGCTGGATCCCATGACGGCGGCGCAGATCGCGGCCGATTTCGGGATCCGGATCTACACCCTGGGGGTGGGCCCCGTGAAGGACGCCCAGCAGATGGGTTCGGTCACCGCGCGCGCGCGGACACGCGGCCAGCTTGTGGACGAGGCCGCGTTACAGCGCATCGCCAGTCTCACGGGCGGCGCCTACTTCCGGGCCACGGACGTGGCGTCGCTCCAGCAGGCCTACCAGGAAATTGACCGGCTGGAAGCTACGGAAATCGACGCGGGGTCGCTCTACGATTACCAGGAGGCCCACGCGCCCTGGATAGTACTCGGGGGCCTGGTCATCGGCGCGTCGGCGCTTTCGCGCCGCGCCTGGTTCGAGGTGCTGCCATGATCGCGTTCACCCACGACACGCAGACGCTTGTTTTGTTCGCCGCCTACAGCGCGATCGTGCTGGCGTGTCTGGCGTGGATCCTCGCGCGCCTGGAAAGCCGCCGCGCGCGACGCCTCCACGCCTTCGCCGAGGCGCCGCTGCTGTCCCGCCTCGTCCGCGGATACCACCCCGCGCTGCGGCTTCCGCTGAACGCGCTGATCCTCGCGGGCGCCGCCCTGCTGCTCGCCGCACTTGCCGGTCCGCGCTGGGGCGCGCCCGCCGCCGGCCCCTCCGCCGCGAGCCGGGAAATCCTTGTGTTGCTGGACACCTCCGAGAGCATGAATGCGGCGGATATCGCGCCGAGCCGCCTGGCCCGCGCGCGCGACAAAATCCAGATGTTGCTGGAGCGCTACCCGGCGGATCGCTTTGGCCTGATTGCGTTTTCCGGCGCGGCGGCGCTGGAATGCCCGCTGACGCGCGATCACGCCTACTTCCGCGCCGTGCTGGAATCGGTGGGGACCGACACGCTGACGGTGGAAGGCACGGATATTGAATCGGCGCTGGCCGAGGCGGAAAAAGTGTTTGAGGATGGCCTGGGCCGTGGCTACGGAACCGTTCCCGGCGACCGGATCGTCCTGCTGATCAGCGACGGCGAGGCCGTGAGCGGCGATGCGGTTCCGGCGGCGGAACGCCTCGCGGACTATGCCCGCGTGGCCGTGCTGGGGGTCGGGGATCCGGCGGGCGCCGAAGTGAGCCTGCCCCAGTGGATGCAGCGGACCCAGCCGGCGCACCGGCATGGAAGCACGCACTGGTCGGTGCTCGACGAAGAGGGACTTTCCCGGATTGCGATCGCGGGCCAGGGCGTGTATGTGCGCAGCACCCTGGGCAACGACGATATCAACGCGATCGGGCGGGAGCTTGCCCGGCTGGGCGGCCCGGGCGGTCCAGATAGCGCCCCGCACCGGCAGCCCAACCAGTACCGCTGGCCGCTGGCCGCGGCCCTGATTTGTTTTGCCGGTGAGGGCGGCTGGCTGGTGCTGATGCCGCGTCTGGCGCATCGTGTTTCGGCGCGCCGCACGCGCGAGGAGGCCGACCATGCGCTGGCCTAGCCGTTTTTTCATAACGTTTGTCCTGGCCGCCGCCCCGGCTGGCGCGGGGCCGGTGGATGACGCCATCGCGCGCGCCACGCGGCTGGTCGCCGCGGGACAGCCCGCCGATGCCCTGCGGGTGTGCCGCGAAGCCCGCGTCGAGCATCCGGATGCGCCCGAGCTGCTGTTCGCCATTGGGTGCATGGCCGCCGCGGCGGGGGAGCAAATGGCGTCCGGCGATCCGGCGGTGGCCGCGGATCACCTGCGCGCGGCCCGCGAAATGTTCGCCTGGGCCGCGTCCGCCGCTCCCGAGGCCTTCGCCGCCGCGTCCGCGTACAATGCGGCGACATGTCTGCTCATGATGGACGCGACGATTGACCCCCGGACGGGCTATGACGAGCGCGTGGCGAACCTGCGCGCGGCGGTTGCGGAGCTGGAGGCTTGCGCGGCGCGGTCTCCCGAGTTGGAGCGGGCGCGGCGGAACCTCGATCATGCGCGCTACCGCCTCAATACGCTCCTGCAGAACCCGCCGCGCGATCCCGAGGAGGATGAGGAGCGATCCGAAGACAAGTTGCCGGGCGAGATCGTCGCCGTGGAGAGCGTCACCACCGCGATTCCCGGGGCCACCGCCGAAGTGGTGGACGGGAGCACGGTGGTATTGCGCCCGGGCGGCGCGGAGGCGGACGAATGAACGCGCTTTACGCCGCCACGCTGCTATTGCTTGGCCTGATCGGCCAGGAGGCGCCCGAGGGGGCCGCGCCCGATGCGCCTGCCGCGCCGGAGACGCTGGCCGCCCCGGAGCTGGTCCGGATCCTGGCGATCCGCGCGACGCGTGAAGAGCGGGCCACACCCCACTTCGATCCATCGCTTGAACCGCTGGAGGAGTACCTGAGCGCCCTGCCGTGGAATACGTTTCGCGAGTACCGCTTCGAGGAAGTGGAGGCCCCGTATGGCGTCGAGACGGCCGCGCCCATCGATGATCGGTACCAGGTGACGTTCACGCCATCCAGTATTAACGAGGAAGACGAGGTGCTATTTGTCGCGTCGGTCGATCTGACGGACGCTGGTGAGACGGTGGAGGCGCTGGCGGTTTCGGGGCGGGCCGCGCGCGGCCACGGCATCGTATTTCGCGGGCTTGGCATGCCGGACGGCGAATTGATCGTCGTCGTCAGTGTCGCGCAGGCGCCCGAGCCCCCGCAACGGGGTTCGGGCCGCGACGGCGGGGAGCAGCCCTCGGGCGATCCGGCGCCCGGCAGCGCTTCGGCGGGCAGCGACTCGGGCGGCGGATCGGGCCAGGGCGGCCCCGGCGAGGAAGCGGACGAGGAACCGGATTGGACGCTGGAGGCGGCGCCGCCGGAGGATGAAAAAGCGGAGGAGCCGAACGCGCCCGAGGCAGCGGAAGGCTACGCGGACGGGGCCGCCCCGGAAACGCCGGATACCGCGGCGCTGGAGGCGATACTTCGGGCGCTCGAAGAGGAGGACATGCGCGAGCAGAAGAACGCGCGAAACCGGCGCTATGACGTGGTCATCCAGGGGGCCTGGTGGTGATGCCATTGCGTTCGACAGCCGCCGCGTGTTCTCGGAGATCGGCCTGGGGCCTGATTTTCGTGGTGCTGGCTCATTATCAGTGCGCGACAGCGCAAGTGGCGGAGCCGGCATCCGAAGACGCCGCCGATCCGGGCCCGATGATCGAAGACGCGGTCTACATCGACGCGCGCGTGGACCGCGACAGCGTTTATCTGGGCGAAGCGATTACCTTGACGCTGGAATACGGGGAACTGGAGCTGCGGGGCGTGCGCGTGCAGCCCCGGGAGCGGATCGCCGGGTTGCGCCTGCCGTCCGCCGAGGGTTTCTACACGGGCGGGCTGACCGTGGAACACACCACCACCGCCCGCGATGGCGCGCTGTACTCCGTGACCCTGCATCACCAGCGCCTCTATCCCGCGCGCGCCGGCGAACTGACCATCGGGGCGTGGGCCTGGACGGGGTCGGCCCGCGGCTATACCTCAACGGGCGTCAGCGCGGCGGACCTGGATCTGGCCACGGCGCCTATCCGCGTGCGGGTTCGTCCGCTCCCGCCGCCGCCAGACGGCTTCCAGGGGGCTGTGGGCGAGCTGGAATTGGAGATGGCGTTCGAGTCCCACGAAATGCGGCAGGGCGTGCCCGTAACGGTCTCGGTGATCCTTTCGGGGACCGGGAATCCGGAGAGCGCGCTGCCGCCCGAGATGCCGGCGGCATCGTGGTATCGGATAGGCAATCCCGTCGAAGAGCCCGCACCCGGCGGTGGCGACGACGGGGTCTTTTCGCGCCGTTTTCGCTATGAGTTCATGCCGGTGGGGGCCGGTTCGCGGCAGTTCCCACCGGTCGTATACCCGTACTTCTCGCCCGCTGAAGGGCGGTATCGGATCGCCCGCACCCCTCCACTATCAATCGAGATCGCCCCTTCGGGCGAGGCCGACGCGCTGGTGGTCATCGGCGGGTCGGGGGACGGCGCGACGAGCGCCCTGGAAGTGGTCCGCGAGGGCCGGATGCCGATTGTGACGCACCTGGAGCGCGTGCGCGTCCGGCGCGATCGCATCCGGATCTGGCCATTGGCGATCACGTTTCCGCCGGTGGGCTTCGCGCTCTGGATCCTTTGGGCCTGGCGCGGGGGGCTGACCACGCGATCGTGGCGGGGGCGGCGGCGCACGCCGGGCGAAGGCGTTCGTATTGCGGCCGCGCTGGCCGACCCGCATCCGGCCGACGCGCTCCGTGCCGCGCTTCGGGACATCCTGTCGGAACGGACCGGCGTGGCGTTGGCCGGCATGACGGTGACGGAGATGCGATCCGCGCTGGCGGGCGGCGATGGGGAGGATGCCGCGGGGGAACTTATGTCGCTGCTGGAGGCTTGCGACCGGGCGCGCTATGCGGGGGACAACGCCACCCTCGAAGGGCTTGGGGATCGCGCTCGAGCCGCGTTGGGTTCCGAAGCGCGTTCCGGGTGGTGGAGGTGCGCCCGATGAGCAGCGCGCTTGTGCTTTTACTGTGCCTCGGCAGCGACGTGTACACGACATTTTTCGAGCGGGGAAACGCGGCCTATGCGGCGGGCGACCTGCCCGCGGCGATTCAGGCCTGGGAGCAGCTCGCGATATCCGGCGTCGCCAACGCCGACGTGTATTACAACCTGGGTTGCGCCTGGCATCACCAGGGAGAGCCCGGCTGGGCGGTACTCAACTACGAGCGCGCCCTCGCGCTGGACGCCCGCTTCGAACCCGCGGCCCGATCGCTGGATGCCGTGCTGGACGGCATGCCGGAGCGGCGCGATAGGCCGGAGGGATTCGCGCTGAACGGCTGGAGCCCCTCCCCGGTTCCGGGGCTCTCCCGGCCGGTGTATCGGTGGGGCCTGGCGGGACTCTGGATCCTGCTTTGGGGTATACTGGCGATGGCGCTCCGGGGGGGCATTCACCGCCCCGGAACGCGCTGGAAGACCGCGTCCCTGGCGGCGTTGTTGCTCCTGTGCGCGGGCGCGCTGCTGGCGCCCGAGCCAATGCGGACGGCGGCGGTCGTCGTCGCGCCGGAATCCGAGGCGCGGTATGGCCCCGACGCGCGCGACGCGGTTCGGACCGTGCTCCGAGCCGGCGATCGCGTGATCGTGGACGCCCGCGAGCCGGGCTGGGCCCGCGTAGAGACGGCGGACGGCCTCCGTGGCTGGATTCCGCGATCCGATCTGGCCAGCCTGGGCCCCCCGTTTGACGTATATGCAACCCGGAAAGATCCCGAAGTCCCGTGAGCACCGATGCGCCTGTCTCCTTTCGCGACCTCGTCCAGGCCGCGGAGCACGATCCCGACACGTTCCGCGCCGCCGCGCCGAAAGTGCGCCTGGCGGCAATCCGGAACCACTACCGTTCCGAATGGAAGCGCATCGAGGCGGCCCACCTCGCGCGCGGGTCGGGACGCGGCATCGTGGCGCAACTGACCGCGCTGGCGGACGACCTGGTGCGGGGTGTTCTTCGGCTTGCGCTGGCGGAAGTGGGGGCGAGCGCGCGGCTCCGCAAACGGATTGCTGCGTGCGCGCTCGGGGGCTATGGCCGGGGGGAGCTGAACCCGCATTCCGATCTGGACGTGTGCCTGCTGTATACGGGACGGCTTGATTCCGAGTTGAAGGCGCTGAACACCTACCTCGTGCCACTGTTCTGGGACGTGGGCTTCAAGTCGGGGTATGTGCTTCAGGAAGTGAAGGAGGCGGCCCGGCTTGCGGCGACCGAGCAGACCGCGCTCACGAGTTACCTGCACGCGCGTTTTCTGGCCGGGGATCCGGCGGTCTTCGCGCGTTTCGAACGGGCCTTGGAACCCGTGGTTTCGAAGCAGCGCGCGGCCCTGCTCGCGTTTCTTCGGGAACGGGCGGATACCGGGCCGGGCGCGGGCGTCGGGCGCGACCTTTATGAACCGGAGCCCGATCTGAAGGAGGGGGTGGGCGGCTTGCGCGACTATCACACCGCACTTTGGATCCTGCATCTCACGCGCGGCGGCTTGTCGCTGGACGATCTGGAGCATCTCGGCGAACTGGCGCCCGAGGACAACCTGCTTTTTCAGGAAAGCCTGGATTTTATCTGGCGCATTCGCAATGAACTGCACTTTCACACGGGCAAGGGCGAGAACCAACTGACCTTCGTCCTCCAGAAGCATGTCGCGCTGGCCCTGGGGTACGGCGAGGACGCGCGGCAGGCGATCGATCGCCTGATGCAGGATTACTACACCGCGGCCCGGGCGATCCGGCGCTTGCTGCGGATGGTTGTCGGCATTACGAATCCGATGCCTTCCGGCTCGGCGGCCCGCGAAACTACGCCGCGGGGACGGATAGACGTGGTGCGGGGCGAGCTGTGGATCGGAAATCACGATCCGCAGTGGTTTGCGGAGAACCCGCCGCGCCTGATGGAAGTGATCTGGGAGAGCGGTCGGCGCAACGCCCCACTTTCCCACAAGAGCCAGGTGGCGGTGACCCGAAACCTGGGGCTGGTCGACGCGGCGTTTCGCGGAAACGATCTGGTGCGCCGATTTTTTACGGCCATCTGCGGCCGCCCGTTGCAGGCCGGCCTCGCGTTGCGCCAGGCGGCGGAAACGGGGCTGCTCGGGGCCTACATTCCCGAGTTTGCGGAGGTTGACGGGGTCGTTCGCTACGAAGACTTTCACAGCTATCCGGTGCATGAGCACACGCTCCGGGCGATTGAGGCGGTGGGCGCGATACCCGGCCTCGAAGGCGCCACCGGACGGCTGCTCCAGACGGCGCTCGAACACCTGCGGGATCCGCACGTGCTGATTCTCGCGATCCTGATGCACGATCTGGGCAAGGCCGGCGGCGAGGAACATGTCGAGGAGGGCGTTCGGCTGGCGCGCGGGATCTGCGGGCGCATGGGGCTACCCGAGGAGGACACGGACCGTATCGTGTTTCTGGTCGAGCACCATATGCTGATGAACCATATCGCCATGTACCGGGACACCGACGATCTCGACATTGTGAGTAACTTCGCGGCGACGGTCCGGACCGCCGACCGATTGCGGGCGCTCCTGCTGCTCTCGTATGCGGATCTTTCCGCCGTCGGGCCGGATGTCTGGACGGAGTGGAAAGGGGCCCTGCTCGGGAAGTTGTATCTCAAAACGGAGCGCATCCTGCTCGGGCGCCCGGTGGCCGCGGAGGCCTACTGGACACTGCCCAAGGCGCGCGCGGTCGCCGAAGCGACGCCCGCGCCGCTCCGGAGCGAGGTCGTTCCGCACCTGGTGCAGATGGGCGAGCGCTACTTTGTCGCCTTCAGCCCGGAGCAAATTGCGGATCACCTCCGGTGTATCGCGGAGGCCCGGATCCACGGGCTTGCGGTGTTGGGCGTCGAAAACGAAGGCACCCGGACGACCGACATTGTGGTTTGCACGCAGAACAGCCACGGGCTCTTCTCGCGCATTGCGGGCAGTTTTGCGTCGCAATTGCTGGATGTGCAGCGCGCGCTGGTGTTTACGGCCCCGGATGGTTACATTGTGGACCGTTTTACCGTGACGGACGCGGTGAACCGCCGCCCATTGACGGAACGGCAGTTCGAGGCGCTCAAACAGGTGCTGTTTCACGTGCTGCTCGAACGCGGCAGCGTGCAGGAATACGTCAACAAATCGAGGACGCGGCTCTTCGCCCTGCACCAGCCCCGGGTCCCGGTGGCGACACGGATCAGCTTCGACAACGAATGTTCAAAGACAGACACCGTGGTCGAGATTGAAACCGGGGACCGAACCGGCTTACTCTACGATATCGCCTGCGTCTTCGCGGGTCACGGCATCGACTTCTTCTCCTCGCATGTGGTGACCGATGCGCGGCAGGTGCGAGACTCGTTCTATGTGCGGCTGGACGGCTCCAAAATCACCGATCCCGCGGTTCAGGCGGCGGTACGCGCCGGTCTGGAAACCGCGATCCGCCCGCTGGCTGTGGCGGGCGGCTAAGGAGAGTATGGCAATGAAGTTTGCGCAACGATGGCTGGCTTGCGCGCTGGCCGCCGGGGCCCTGCTGGTTCCGGCCGGCGCGCGAAGCCCCATCCTTCGCGAGATAGAAGACAGCTTTGTTCGCCTCCACGAGGAAGTGCGGCCTTCGGTGGTGTCTATCGAAACGGAGGGCAGCCTCAGCAGCGAGGCGCGGGAAAGCCTGCGCGAACTGCACCACTTTTTCGGCGTCCCGCTTCCCGAGGGCGGGCTGCCGCGTGAGAATCCGCGCTCCACGGGCAGCGGGCTCATTTACGACACGGAGGGGCACATTGTCACGAATAACCACGTAATCGCCGACGCGCAGCGCATCGAAGTGCTCTTGTGGACGGGGCGCCGGTACGACGCCACCGTGGTGGGCGCGGATCCGGACACGGATCTGGCGGTGATCCGCATTGAAACCTCCGAAACGCTGACGCCCGCGCGGCTTGGGGATTCAAGCACATTGAAAGTCGGCCAGTTCGCCATCGCGCTGGGGAGCCCGCGCGGCTTCGATGGGTCGCTGTCGTTCGGGCACATCAGCGCGCTCGGCCGAAACAACCTCTGGGGCTTGCAGGAACAGGGCATCCGCTTCCAGAACCTGATCCAGACCGACGCCGCGATCAATCTGGGCAACAGCGGCGGGCCGCTCTGCAACATCGACGGCGATGTCATCGGCATCAACATTGCAATCATCTGGGGCGCGAACTCCATCGGGTTTGCGATTCCGGTCAATGAAGTAAAGAACATTGTTCCCGATCTGATTTCGGACGGCAAGGTCCGGCGCGGTTTTCTGGGCGTGCGCATCGACGATGTCGGGAGCGATATCGCGCCCGTGTTGGGCCTGCCCGACGAACAGGGCGCGGTGGTGGAGGAAGTGCAGCCGGACACGCCCGCCGCGCGTGACGGCATCCGGGTTTACGATGTGATCCGTAAGGTCAACGGCGAAATCGTGCAGGATACGAGCAGCCTGATCCGGAAGATTTCGTCCATGACCCCCGGGGACACCGTCATGATCGAGGTTTGGCGGGACGACGAGACGGTGGAGATTCAGACGACCCTCGATGAGTGGCGCAACGCGGCCGAGACCCCGATGCGCGAGGCGCCGGTGCTCGGGATGCGTCTTCAGGCCGTCGATCCGGAACTCCGCGCGAAGCTCGGATTGGCGGAGTCCGACGGCGGCTTATTCGTGAGCGAAGTGATGCCCGGCAGCCCCGCCGACAATGCCGGAATCAGCGCGGGGGACCGTATAACCGAATTGGATCGGGAGCCGGTTACGAGTGTTGAGGCATTCCGGAAGCTGGTGAAGGAACGCACTGGAACGAACAGTTCGCTGCTGGTTCGATTTGCACGGGGAAGCGCGAGCCAGGACATCACCGTTATCCGGGTTCCGTGACCGGAAGCAGGTTTGGGCGGTTCAGGAAGGATTGGGAGAATTGGGATTGAACAACGAGGGGTTGAGCCTGGAGCGCGCGTGGGGCGATCGGCGCGCGAAGTCTGGAGATCCGCGCCGGAGCGACACCGAGCGGATGCGGGAGGCGCGGATCCTGGTTGCCGACGACCAGGAAGGCGTGGTCACGCTTATCGAGCGGGTGATTGCCAACGCATTCCAGTGCCGGGTCCGCACGGCGAGCTCGGGGACGGAGGCCCTGGCGCTGCTGGCGCGGGAGCGATACGACGTGTTTCTTACCGACATGAAGATGCCGGGGGTGCACGGATTCGAACTCATCGAGAAGGCGCTGGAAAGCGATCCGGATCTGAATGTGCTCGTGATGACGGGCTACGCCGATGACTTTCCCTATGTGGAGGTCATTCACAAGGGCGCGCGCGATTTCCTGAACAAGCCGTTTCTTCCGGCGGAGCTCGAGGCGAAGCTGATCCGCGTGTTGCGAGAGATGTACCTGCGGCACGACCTGCTGGTGGCGCACCGAAAGTACCGGAGCCTCTTTGACCTGAGTATGGACGGGACGCTGCTCATCCGGATGGAGGGCGGGCGGATCGAGGATGCAAACGACGCCATTTGCTCGGTGCTCAGCCTGAGCGCGGAGGATCTTCTGGGCGGCAATTTCGGCGAACTTGTCGCCGGCCACGATCGCGAGCGCTTTGAACAGTGGATGTTGCTCTGCGCGCGGTCGGGCAAGGGGACCATCGGGGATCTTCAAGTCCAGCATCCCTCCGGTAAGAAACTCCACTTTGATGTGACGGTGACGATGGTCACCGCGGACAGCGAGCAGTTCGCGTTCCTGGCGTTTCGAGACATTACCGAAAAGCGCGAGACGGATCGTGAACTTGAGGAGGCCGCGCAAAAAGACGCGCTCACGGGCCTCTACAACAAGAGAACGTTCACCAACCGGCTTGAGTGGGCGGTGACGAGCGCAACCGAGAAAAACTCGCCGCTGGCGCTGCTCACGATTGATCTGGACAATTTCAAGCGATGCAACGATACCCACGGGCACCAGGCCGGGGATATGCTCCTGAAGAACGTGGGTGAAGTCATTAAGCGGAGCATACGGATCAAGGCGTATGATGAAGGTTTTCGCTGCGGCGGGGACGAGTTCTCGGTGCTGCTGCACAACTTCTCGCCGGGCGGGCCGGCCGCCGTCGCGGCGCGCATGCACCTGGCCTTCTCGGAGCTGGAATGCTACGGCACGACCATGAGTATTGGCATAGCCGAGTTCAGGCCGGGGATGGCCGCCAGCGATTTCGTGGAAGCCGCGGACAAGGCCCTGTACAGCGCGAAGGCCCAGGGCAAGAACGCCACTTGCCACGCGCCCTGATCGCGCGGAGCGAACTCACCGCTCCGGCGCCGCGGTCTCGAAAACTTCCCGGAGAAACGCCACGGCCACCTGTTCCACGCGCGCGTTGACGGGGTTGGCGACGTCCATCGCGTGCGGCCAGCCGTCGATACGGTCGTACCAGTACGCCATGCCCAGTTCCTGGAACTTCTCCGCGAGCAGATCCGATTGCGTCACAGGCACCAGGGTGTCCAGCGTGCCATGAATAATCAGCGTCGGCGGATCCGAGGGGTCCACGTGCAAGATCGGAGACGCGAGCTCGTAGATTTCCGTGCGTTCCTCGTAGCGGCCCTGGAGATAGGTGGTAACCAGCCGGTGATCGCGCTCGGGGTAGACCGAGAAGTCCACGGGCCCGTAGATGTTCACCACCGCCTGCACGGCGCTGCTCACGCCCGGATTTCCGCCGCTTCCTTCCAGCTCGGGGACGTCGCTCGTGTAGCCGAGCATCATCGCCAGGTGCCCGCCCGCGGAACCGCCGATGGCCGCAATGCGATCGGGATCGACGTTAATCTCGGCCGCATTCGCGCGCATCCAGCGCACCGCGGCCTTGACGTCTTCGACGCTATTCGGGAAGTAGCCCGCTTCGCGAAGGCGATAGGAGACCGTGGCCACCACGTAGCCGTGCCGCGCGAAGCGGCTGGTGTACAGGGCGTAGTCCTGCCGTTTTCCGCTGCGCCAGCCGCCGCCGTGGATGAAAATGAGGCCGGGCGCTGGCTCAATGAGGCCTTCCGGCGTGTATAGATCCAGCTGTAATTCGGTATCTCCACCCATGCCGTAGACGATGTCTTTCCGTACGGCGATGCCCTCTACCTCAGGTGCGGACGCGTCCATATCCACCAGATCGAGATCCATCAGGCCGATCGAACTCAGGCCGAAGGCCGCCAGGAGCGCATTTTCCGTGGGGAAGCCCTTCGGCGGCGGGCCCAACTCGGCGGGAACCCGGACGAGGTCCGGGCGTCGGGGGGGCGGGGCCGAGTCGATGAAGAGCCACCAGAGTGCGCCCAGCAGCGCCAGGATGAGCATCGCGCCGCAGATTTTTCCTATCGTTCGCATCATGACGGGATTTCCCTTGTCTCCGCCCCGAAGACGTGTCGCAGGAACGCGTCAATCGTCTCCAGAACCCGATCATTCACCGGGCGCGCCACATCCATGGTGTGCGGCCATCCGGGATAGCAGTCGTACCAGTATTCGACCCCGGAATCCTTCAGTTTTTCGGCGAGCGCGTCGGCCTGATCCGGGGTCACCAGCGAGTCCAGCGCGCCCTGGATGATAAAGGTCGGCGGATCCCCCGAATCCACGTGAAACAGGGGCGAAGCGCGTTGGTACAGGTCCGGATCGGCGTCATACGGCGTTTTCAGGAAGTTCGTGACTGTCCGATGGGTTCGCGCGTATGGCGTGGTCAGGTCCGTGGGGCCGTACAGGTTGACCACGGCGTCCGGGCGGCTGCTTACGTCCGGATTGCCGCCGGATCCCTCGAGGTCCTCCACGCCGCTGCTGTAGCCCGCCATCATGGACAGGTAGCCGCCCGCCGATCCGCCCGCCACGGCGATCTTGTTCGGGTCGATGTTCAGGCGCGCGACATTCGCCCGGAGCCAGCGCACGGCGCACTTGGTGTCGGACACGCACGCCGGGAATGCGTGCTTGTCCGCGAGGCGGTAGCTCATCGTGGCCGCGACGTAGCCCCGAAGCGGCAGGCGCGCGGTGTAGATCTTGTAGTCCGAGCGCCGCCCGCCCGTCCAGCCGCCGCCGTGAATAAAGAGGACTGCCGGGAGCGGAGCGTCGCTGGCCGCGGGGCGGTAGAGGTCCAGCTTCAGCGATATGTCGCCCTCGCGACCGTACTCGATGTCGAGTTCCTCAATCACGCCTTCCGGGACCGGCACGGGCGCCTCGCGATCGAGCAGGTCCAGGGTGCCTGTTACGTACGCCAGCATCAGCGCGTTCTCGGTGGGGTAGCCCGGCGGCGGCGGACCGAATTCCGCGGGCATTCGCACCAGATCGGTGCGTATTGCCGGGCCGCGCCCGTCGAGAAAATACCACCAGCCGCCCGCGGCGGCGAGCAGCGCAATGGCGGCGGCGGCAATGCGGAAAAACACTCTTTTCATCGGACGAGGGTCCCCGGTGCGTGGAAAGGATAAGCGCGCGTTATTCTGGCACGCGCGCCGGGGAGCGAACAAGCGGGATGGGGGGGCGCAGTGGCGCGCACGCGCGGCCCGGATGGATCCGGCGACTTTGAAGTCCTCGGAACTCGGGGGCGCGAAAGACCCCGCCGGGCCATTCAATCGCTTGGGCTCACCCCGCCGCGGAATGTCCACGATCCTGCAAAGCGCCCGAATTGTTGCCGAAAAAAAAGAAAACCCCGCGCGCCGGGCGGTCGCGCGGGGTGAACTGTGTGGTTGGCGAGGCGCTAACTCTCGTACACGGCCTCGTCGGGCTCGTCGATGTGGACCACCTTATAGCCGCCTTTCGCCTTGAAGTAGAAGAAGAGGATGATGTAGCAGACCAGCATGATGCACGGGAAGATGGCCACGGTCATCAGCGCGCTCTTGCGGGCGGTCTCGGCGAGGCCCATCACCAGCTCCCGGTCTTCCTCGGAAGCCGCCTTCAGCTTCTCCTGGTCCAGAGCGTTGACATGGCCCAGCGCCCACGTCTTTTCGGTGGTGTACTCTTCATAGAGCTCGGGACGCTGCTGTTGCAGGTGCGTCGAAATCGAGTTGTCCTGGAAGTAGCCGAGGAAGGGCGCGCCCACAATACCGACGGCCAGCATGCCGACGCCGGCAATGGTGTTCAGGGTCATCGCGCCGCCCTTGGGGAACTGCTCGGCGACCACGCCCAGCATGGTGGGCCAGAAGAAGGTCTTGCCGAAGGCGTAGAGCGTGGCGGCCAGCAGGATGCCGATGCCCGCCGCTTTCGACAGGAAGACGAGGCCCAGGATGGCGACGACCGC
Source organism: Candidatus Hydrogenedentota bacterium (assembly GCA_019637335.1). Taxonomy (NCBI): domain Bacteria; kingdom Pseudomonadati; phylum Candidatus Hydrogenedentota; species Candidatus Hydrogenedentota bacterium. The sequence continues at coordinate 82,384 of JAHBVV010000017.1, forward strand.
GCTGCCCATGAGCAGGCCGATCGGCGAGAAGCGGTGGACGATCGGTCCGGCGAAGAAGCGCAGGGTCATCATGATCACGGAGGTGTACAGCAGCACGGTCACCGGCGGCAGGCCGTAGACGCCCATGGCGTTCTCCATGAGGGAGGTGATCCAGCCGTCCGTACCGAGTTCGGTGGTGGCCAAGGGCATCATGATGAAGAGGAGGAAGATAAAGAGCGGCTGGCCCAGGGACTTGACGTAGAAGCCGTAGGCGCCGGTAAGGGCCAGGGCGATCGCGCCGCGGACGTAGTAGTTCTCGATGCCGAAGAAGCGGCAGACTTCGATCGTCATCAGGCTGGAGACGATCAGGGCGCCGATGATGCCGACTTCCTTGAGCATGGCCTGGTAGGACACGCCAGAGGCCACGCGTTCGTGCACCGGGAATTCCTGGTTGATCAGCATGACGCCGTAGATGATCGTCGGGATGAGGATCAGGCCCACCTTGACCTGCCAGGAGTCGATGCCGACGACCCCGAGCAACACCGCGATGATGCCGCCGAGCACCATGCCGCCCGGCCAGCCCGCGTGGAGGATATTCAGCCACTTGGTCTTTTCGCGGTGGAATATGGTTGCGACCACGGGATTAATGAAGGCTTCCACGGTGCCGTTGCCCAGGGCGGCGATGAAGGTGCCGATCCAGAGCATTTCGTAGCCCGTGGCGAATATGGTCACGACGGCGGATAACGCGTGACAGACAAAGGCGAATATCATCGCCGCCTTATAGCCTATCTTGTCGATGACCAGGCTGAACAGCACGATGCTCACCGCGAACGGCCAGAAGCCGACGCCGATGATCTGCCCTTTCTCGGATTCGCTCAGGTTGAACTCAACGCCCCACTCGTTAAGAATCATTACGCGGACAATGAAGCCGCATGCCGTGGCAATCAGTGCAATGAAGCAGCCCCAGAACAAACGTTGCTGGTGCGCTTCGATGCGTGCGGGTTGCTGTGCACTCATGGATGGTACCTTTCGCTGCTGGTTGAAACCGTGAAAATGAAAACCGGGGGCGAGAAGGGCCCGCATGCACACGGCAGCCGTCGGGCTTGCGGTTCTCCCCAATACACGCTGAAATACTACCCATTGCCGCGGCGGGGTTCAAGTCGGGTTAGCGGGAGATTTGGAGCCGGGGACTGGCCCCCGTTTCAGGAGCGAGACTTGTCGCGTACGCGCTGGCATTTGCGTGGATTCGCGGGCGCCGGTATTGAACCTTTTCGGCCGGCGCGGCGTATAGTGATTCAGGCCTGTTTTATCCGGCCCCTTCGATGCGAGGAAATACGATGGCGAAACGATTCGCGCCGCTGGTGATACGGATTGGTTTGGGAGCGAATGCCGCCCTGGCGCTTGCCGCGGCCACGGCCGATTGGCCCAATTGGACCGGGCCGCTCGGGCGCAATGCGGCCGATACGGGCGCTCTGCCGGGGGAATTTGACCGGAGTTCCCGGCAGAATATCCGCTGGTCGGTTCGCCTGGGCGAGGTGGCCTTCGGCAGCCCCGCGGTGTCGCAGGGCAAAATCTTCATCGGCACGAACATGGCCGCGTTGCGCGACGACCCCCGCTTCGAAGGCCTGGACGGGGGCGTGCTGGTCTGTCTGGATGAGGTCACGGGGTCGCGGCTTTGGTCCCTGGCGACCCCGGTGCGCACGGAGGGCTACCCGGAGCGCACCCATATGATCCACCAGCGCTGGGGGCTCTGCTCGTCGCCCACCGTGGACGGGGAGCGGGTGTATGTTGTCACCAATGGCAACGACTTGCTGTGTCTCGATGTGGAGGGGCTACGGAATGGGAACGATGGCCCCTTTCAGGACGAGGCCGCCTTCATGGCGGGGGAGGGGCGGGAACCGGTCACGCTGAACCCGGAGATGGACGGGGACATCCTCTGGCGCTACGACATCCCCCGGGAATTGGAGGTGGCGCCCCACGATGTGGCGAGCAGCTCTGTGCTGGTCCATGGCAACGTACTGTATGCCGCGACCTCCAATGGGATCGGGGAGGGCAGTCCCGTCTACGCGCTGAATCGTGAGGCCCCGGCGTTTGTTGCGATCGACAAGGGCAGCGGGACCTATCTGGCGCGGGAGGGTGTGTCCCTCAGCGAAAACCTGTTCCACGCCCAATGGGGCTCCGCCACCAAGGCCGAGGTGGGCGGGGAGACCCTCATCTTCCTCGGCGGCAACGACGGCGTCTGCTACGCCTTCGAAGCGCTATCCGGCTCGGGCGGCGATGGGCCGGCGCCTCGACAGCTGGTGAATCGATGGCGATTCGACTGCAATCCGCCCCACTACCAGCGCTATCCCAACGGCAAGCCTATCTACTACTATCAAGGGGATCTCCGGGTCTACCGGAACAAGGTGCGCGCGGGCGAACCCGTGGAGGCCTTCAACTCTGGCGACGGGAATTTCGTTGGGCCGAGTGAGATTCTGGCGAGCCCCGTTTTCCACGAGGGCCGCGTCTATGTCGCCACCGGCCGGGATCCCTTGCACGGGCTCGGGCGGGGCGCCTTGAGCTGTATCGATGCCACCGGGTCGGGCGACATCAGCGAGAGCGGCCTGGTCTGGCGCTATGAAAACATTGGGCGGAGCATGAGCACGGTGGCCATCGCCGATGGCCTGGTCTACGCGGCCGATCTGGCCGGGCGCGTGTACTGCCTGGACGCGAAGACCGGGGCGCTCCACTGGGATCACGATACGGGCCACGAGATCTGGGGCAACCCGCTGGTGGCCGATGGGAAGGTCTACGTGAACACCAGGCACTCCTTCTGGGTCTTCGCGGCGGGCCGTAAGAAGGAGGTCCTGTTCAGCAGCCGGGGTGGCAGCGAGACCGGGCCCATCGCCGCCAACGGCGCGGTGTACGCCTTTATCCGTGGCCAGCTTTGGGCGATAGTGAAAAAGGACGTAGAGGACATCAACGACGAGGACCGGTAAGGCTGCCATATCGCGGCGCTTTTCGTAGCCCGGTGCGCATCAGGCCCCCGGTTACCAGAAGCGCGGCCCTTCGCCGTCGGGGCCCGAGCGACATCCGTCCCACAGGCCGTTTTCGCCCCTATATGTCCTTGGTGGCCCCCTGGCAAGAATCTCAAGTGCCATGGTGAGGCTATGGCCAACGTGGCGGAATACGAGGGCAATTCACAATGGATGAAAGTTTTCGGGAAAATGAACCTCGGGTCAGCCCGGGCGTACTGGGGACTATGAGGATTTCTCCTGTGAATAGTCGTTTCACTTTGCGCAAAACGCGACACCGCTGTTTCTGTGGCTTCCTGACGGTGTTCCTGTCCCTATCGGTCGCCGTTGCCGAAGACTGGCCCCGTTGGACGGGTCCATTGGGGCGAAACGTCTCGGAGACAAAAGAACTACCCATCTCCTTCGACCGAAAGACGGGGGAAAACATCCGGTGGGTCGCGCCCTTGGGTGAAGTGGCTTTCGGGTGCCCCACCGTGGCGGCGGGCCGAATCTACGTGGGGACCAACGCGGCGGCCCTGCGTGACGATGACCGCTTTGATGGCGTGAAGGGGGGCGTGCTCGTATGTCTGGATGAAGCGACCGGGGCGCGGCTTTGGACTCTGCTCAGCCCGGAGCGCACCCAGGGATACCCCGAGCTCGCGTTCGTCGAGGAACAGCGGTGGGGGATTTGCTCCTCACCCACGGTGGACGGAGACCGGGTCTATGTGATAACGAACGGTAATGACCTCCTGTGCCTGGATGTGAAAGGGCAGGCCGATGGCAATGATGGCCCCTTTCTGGAGGAGGCGACCTACATGGCGGGGGAAGGAAAAGCTCCTGTCGCGCTGCTGCCCGGAGACGGAGACATCCTCTGGCGATATGACATATCTCGGGAACTGGATGTGGCGCCCCATGACGTGGGCAGCTGCTCGGCCCTGATCGTGGGGGACGTGGTTTACACGAGTACCTCCAATGGGATCGGCCGTTACCGCGGGGAGGGGCCATCGGACGCGGTGAACCCCGATGCGCCCGCTTTCATCGCGCTGAACAAGTATACGGGGGAGCTATTGGCAGTCGATGATACCGCCATCAGCCGGAATCTCTTCCACGCTCAATGGGCGCCGCCTTCCTTCGGCTCCGTGGCCAACCGCGACCTTGTTTTCCTGGGTGGGAGCGACGGCTATTGCTATGCGTTTGAAGCCTTGGGGCCGGCGAGAGGAGATTCCGGCCGCCTGAAGACCGTCTGGAGTTTCGATGCCAATCCGCCCCACTACCGTTTCGACCCCGCAGGCAACGCTATCGAGTATGGACGGGGCGACCACAGGGCCTACGCCCGGAGAGTGAGGCTGAAGCAGGATGTGGCAGCCATGAGGGCGCAGACCCGCGGCGGGAATTCAGCCTTGAAGGATTACGTCGCCAACCTGGAGGGTTTCAACGCCAGTGACGGCACGTACGTTGGCCCGAGCGAAATTCTGGGGAGCCCGGTGTTTTACGACAACAAGGTCTACACGCTCACGGGCCGCGATCCCCTCCACGGCCTCGGCAAAGGCGCCCTGAGCTGTATTGACGCACGGGGGTCGGGCGACATCAGCGAGAGCGGCCTGGTCTGGCGCTATGAAAACATTGGGCGGAGCATGAGCACGGTGGCCATCGCCGATGGCCTGGTCTACGCGGCCGATCTGGCCGGGCGCGTGTACTGCCTGGACGCGAAGACCGGGGCGCTCCACTGGGATCACGATACGGGCCACGAGATCTGGGGCAATCCGCTGGTGGCCGATGGGAAGGTCTACGTGAACACCAGGCACTCCTTCTGGGTCTTCGCGGCGGGCCGGAAGAAGGAGGTCCTGTTCAGCAGCCGGGGTGGCAGCGAGACCGGGCCCATCGCCGCCAACGGCGTGGTGTACGCCTTTATCCGTGGCCAGCTCCATGCGATTGCGAACAAGGGCCTCAACGGCGAAAAGGGCCGGTAAGGCTGCCATCTCGCGGCGCTTTTCGTAGCCCGGTGCGCATCAGACCCCCGGTTACCAGAAGCGCGGCCCTTCTCCGTCGGGGCCCGTGCGGCATCCGTCCCGCATGCCGTTTTCGCCCCTATATGTCCTTGGTGGCCCTCAGCGATAGACCGCCAGGGCCGCCCGGGCGCCGGCGCCCTGGTGAATGGGCGCGCCGAGGCGGCCCAGGACGCTGTCGAGCGCGGTCAGGCAGAGAATTACATTCTTTTTCGAGCTGGCGTGTCCCATGAGGCCGATGCGCCAGACCTTGCCGGCGCCCGCGCCGAGGCCCGCGCCGATTTCGAGGCTGTATTCGGTGAGCAGGGCGGTGCGGACGGCGCCGTCGTCGATGCCGTCGGGGATTTTCACGACATTCAACTGCGGGAGGCGGCAGGAGGGGTCGACGGGCAGTTCCAGGCCCATGGCCTCCAGGCCGGCCTTGAGGGCGTTGTGGTTGAAAAGATGGCGCTCCCAGGACTGCTCCAAGCCTTCTTCCTGAAGCAGCACGAGGGCTTCGTGCAGGGCGTAGAGCGCGTTGATCGGGGCGGTGTGGTGGTAGGCGCGCTTGCCCCCGCCGTTGCCCCAGTAGCCCATCACCAGCGTCTGGTCGAGGAACCAGCTCTGGATCTTGCTCTGGCGCGCCTGGATCCGCTCCTGCGCGCGCGGGCCGAAGCTTACCGGGGACAGCCCCGGCGTGCACGAGAGGCACTTCTGGCTGCCCGAATAGATGGCGTCAATGCCCCAGTCGTCCACGCGCAGCTCGATGCCGGCGAGGGAGGTCACCGCGTCCACGATGATCAGCGCGCCATGCCGGTGCGCGATTTCCGCGAGCGTCTTCACGTCCGAGCGCGCGCCGGTCGCGGTTTCCGCGTGCACCGCGCCCACGATCTTGACACCCGGATTCGCCTTCAGCGCGTCTTCGAGCTTGTTCGGGTCGGCGGGCTGGCCCCATTCGTCCTCAATGACAATCGCCTCGCCGCCGCAGCGCTCCACGTTTTCGAGCATGCGCGTGCTGAAGACGCCGTTCTTGCAGATGACGGCCTTGTCGCCCCGCTCCACGAGGTTGGCGAAGCAGCACTCCATGCCCGCGGAGCCCGGCGCGGAGATCGGCAGGGTCATTTCGTTCTTCGTCTGGAAGGCGTACTGCAGGAGCTGTTTCATCTGGTCCATCATCTCGATGAAAGCGGGATCGAGATGGCCCAGGGTCGGCTTCGACATCGCCGCCAGCACGCGCGGGTGGATATCGGAGGGGCCGGGGCCCATCAGGGTGCGCTGCGGCGGCGTGAACGACGTGATGCTCATGGGGAAGCCTCCAGAGAGAAACCGGCCGGGCCGGATGGGTTCAGGGGTTCAGAAACGCCGTAGTATAAGGGCGCGCAGGACGGGGAATCCAACCGATTCGGGCCGGGAGCGCGTCGCTATTCGGCGTCCCCGCCCTGGCAGGCGGCCAGCAGCGCACGCAGCTCGGCCAGCTTTTCCGGCTCCGCTTCCCACAGGTTGCGCTGTTCGCCGATATCCTGTCCGAGGTTATAGAGCTGCACCGGCGGGGCGTCGGGCTCGGGCTTGTTGGGCCCGTTGCTGCTCCAGCCGCCGCTGCCCGGGGCGTCGATGAATTTCCAGGGGCCCCGCCGCAGGGCGAAGGCCCCGTCGATCGAATGGTGCACGGTGTATTCGCGAAGCGGCGTGTCGCGCTTCCTGTTCAGCAGGGCGGGCCACATGCTGACGCTGTCCTGGCCCGCGCCGGGCGGCAGGGGCGCGTCGAGGATATCGGCGACGGTCGCCAGGAGATCGGTGAGGCAGGTGACCTCATCCGTGCGGATACCGGGTTTGATTTTCGCGGGCCAGCGCACGAGGAAGGGCACGCGGTGGCCGCCTTCCCAGGCGTCGGACTTGCGCCCGCGGAAGTGGTGGTTCGGGCGGTGGCCGAATTCACCGACCATCTTTTCGGTGGGTTCGGTGGAGCCGTTGTCGCTGGTGACGATTACCAGCGTATTCTCCGCGACGCCCAGGGCGTCGAGGGCCTTCAGCACCTCCCCGACGGTGTGATCGGTTTGTGCGACAAAATCGCCATACTCCCCGGCGTCGCTCCAGCCCTTCACGAAGGGCGCGGGAACGACCGGGGTATGGGGCGATGTCAGCGGGAGGTAGAGGAAGAAGGGCTGGTCCGGGGCCGTCGCGCGGCGATCGCGCAGGTAGTGCACTGCCTTGTCGGTCAGGTCCGGCAGCACGTTCACGGTTTCGAAGCCGTCCGCCGTGAGGCCCTCGCGGAAGGTGGTCGGCTTCATCTCCGAGGGAATGGCGATCGCGCGATCATTCTCCAGATAGACGTACGGCGGCATGTCCAGCGAGGCCGAGATGCCGAAAAAGTAGTCAAAGCCCAGGTTCAGCGGACCGTGGGTGAAGGGCAGGGCGAAGTCGATGTTCTCGCCGGTCAGATCGGTGGCGTCTGTGAGCGCGGAACCGTCCCTGGTCTGCCATCCGAGCCCCAGGTGCCACTTGCCGATGCACGCCGTGTGGTAGCCCTGATCTTTCAGGAATTGCGCGACGGTCAGCTCGCCCTGATCGATGAGGGGCGGCGAATAGCCGAAGAGCACGTGCTTTTTCAGGCGCGTCCGCCACGCGTAGCGGCCCGTGAGCAGGCCGTAGCGGGTGGGGGTGCACACGGCGGATCCCGAGTGCGCGTCCGTGAACGCGATGCCCTCCGCCGCGAGCCGGTCCATGTGGGGGGTTGGGATCTTTGACTCCGGATTGAGACAGCGGACGTCGCCATAGCCGAGATCGTCGGCCAGGATGTAGACGATGTTGGGGCGTTCCGCCGAGACGGGCAGGGCGAGCGCGATCATGAACGTTGCGGCGAGGGCCGAAAGCACATGAAGCCTTTGAGAATGCATCTAATCTTCCTCTTTTCGTTGCGGATGCGCGCCACAGAATCGCTGTTCCATGATGGTGTCTCGAAATGGGCGCCGGGGATGGAGCCGGTGTATCCGGGAAACGGCGTGCAGGCGCCATGGCGACTTTGTGCTACAACTGCCCGTTCAGCGGTCCCCGCGTACGCTCAACACCTACCCAAGGAGCTTCTTCTCCCACCACGCCACGTGATCCACTGGCGTTGCGTCCACGGCCAGGCCGCGCTGCTGCATGGTCTTCTCGAAGCGCCCGCGGGCCTCTTCCAGCCAGTGATTTGTCACGGCGGCGGGCTCGGGGAGGGCGCCCTGATCGTTGGTGTCCGCGATCCACTGGTCGAGCTGGCCGCGCATCCGCTCGAGCAATTGCTTGTATTCAATGTTCTTCGCCAGATTCTCCAGCTCGTGCGGGTCGGCCCTCAAGTCGTAGAGTTCCTCCTCGGGGCGCCGCTCCGCCATGAAGGCCTGCTGCGCCTCGTTGAGTTTTCCTTCGGCTTTCCACTGCTCCAGCACGCCGAGCGCGGGGTATTGCAGTTTCTTGTAGGCGTTGAACTGCGTGTAGGGGCGGTCCGGGTAGAAATTCCGGATGTATTTGTAGCGCTTCGTGCGGAGGCAGCGGATCCGGTCCACGGTTTCGTCGCAGCGGTCGCGCGCGGACACGACGAACTCGCGCTGGGCGATGTCTTCGAGGGCCTGCCCCTGCAGGTGCGCGGGCGGCGTGATGCCCGCCCACCGCATCATCGTGGGCGCCAGGTCGATGAGGGAAACGAGGTCCTTTGAAACCTTGCCCGCGCCCGCGCCGCCGGGCTTTCGCACGATCAGCGGCACGCGGATACCGCCTTCATAGAGCCACTGTTTGTCGCGCACATGCGGGCGTCCATGATCGCCGTGATAGACGACGATGGTGTTGTCCGCGAGGCCCTCGTCCTCCAGCCGCTTCAGGAGCGCCCCGATCTGGCGATCGAGCACCTGGAGGGACTCCAGATAATCCGCCCAGTCCCGCCGGACGAGGGGGGTGTCGGGGTAATAGGGCGGCAGTTCGAGCTGGGCCGGATCGATCGGTCGCTCGGGGTCGCGTACGAAATCGCGGTGGGTCAGGGAGAAGTTGTACTGCGCGAAAAAGGGCTGGCCCGGCGCGCGTTGGGCCCAGTCGGCGCCGTCGAAGGGGCTGTCACTGGGGGTGAAGTTCCAGTCGGTTTTCCCGGGGCGCTCCCAATCCGTTCCGCGCCCGTTGGTGACGAAGTAGCCCGCCTCGCGGAAGTAGTGTGTGATCACCCGGACCGGTTCCGGCAGCGTGTGGCCGTCTTCCCGGTGGCTGCGGTGGTTGTGCGCGCCGATGCTCGTCTGGTACATGCCGGTCATCATTGCCGAACGCGCCGGCGAGCACACGGGGCAGGTGGCGAGTGCGGCGTCGTAGCGCGCGCCCTGCTCCGCGAGCCGGTCGAGGTGCGGCGTGTGGACGAGGGGATTCCCGTAGCAGCCCAGATCGGGGGAGGTATCCTCGGACACGAGCCAGAGAATATTGGGGCGCGGCGGATCGCCGGCCATCGCGCGCGGGGCGCCCAGGCCGGCGGCCAGACCCGCGCCGAGGGTGGATAGAAAGGTTCGTCGCTTCATGTCGTACTCCAATTCGGCAGCCTGCCGGGAATCACTATAACGGAGGCCCGCGCGCGGCTCAAGGACTGCATCGCGGGGCGTTGTCGTGCTATACTCCCGACTACAACGCGCCGCATTCGGGGGCCGGCATGCGCATAGTTCCGCTCTATTTCATTGGGTGTGATCCGTATTTCGCTTTGAACCGCGCCCCGCCCGCACCCGCAAGCCCAGGAGACCTGCCAGCCATGCGTATACTCATTGCCGGTTGCGGCTACGTGGGATCCGAGCTCGCGCGGCAGCTTGTCGCGTCGGGCCACACGGTGTATGGCCTGCGCCGAAATACGGCGGCGCTGCCGGAAGGCGTTGCGCCCGTCGCGGCGGACCTGCTGGATCCGGAAAGCCTCCGCGGCCTGCCGGGCGGGCTTGATGCCGCCGTGTACGCCGCAAGCGCGGATACCTATGGCGAAGCCGGATACCGAGCGGCCTACTACACCGGCCTCAGGAATGTCGCCGCGGCGCTGGCGGGGCAGACCTCGCTCAATCGCCTGCTTTTCACCTCCAGCACGGGCGTCTATTCTCAGGATGACGGGTCCTGGCTCGATGAAGACAGCCCTACGCCGGCGGTGCGCCCGACCATTCAGGCGCTGCTCGATGGCGAATCCCTGCTCCGGGACCTGCCCTGTTCCGCGGCCGCGGTGCGCTTCAGCGGCATCTACGGCCCGGGCCGCACGCGGCTGATCGACAGCGTGGCGGAGGGTACGGCGCGCCTGGACCCCAACGATGATCGTTGCCTCAACCACATCCACAGGGACGACTGCGCCGGCGTCCTGGCGCATCTGATCGGGCTGGATTCTATTGCGCCGCTGTACCTGGCGACGGACTGCGCGCCCATGCCGAGGAATGATCTGCTGCGCTGGATCGCGGCGGAACTCGGCCTGCCGGAACCGGCGGCGCTGGATACCGCGGAGGCGGGCGCCCGCCCATCGGAGCGGGGCGGGAACCGGCGCTACCGCAACCAGCGGCTGCTGGACAGCGGATACCGGTTTCGCTACCCGACCTGGCGCGAGGGCTATGGCGCGCTGATCGCGCGGCGGAGGCGCGGTGATTCGACCGCTTCCTGAAGTGTCTATCTGAAAGCATGGAATGAAATTGAATTGGTCCAACATCCCGTTTGCCCCCGCGCGCCTGCCGTTCTTTTATGGCTGGGTGCTCCTCGGCGTCGCGACCATCGGAATCGTGTGCAGCATCCCGGGCCAGACGATGGGTGTGGGCATCTTTACCGACGCGCTGATCGATGTGCTCGGATTGACCCGGAGTGAACTCAGCCTCGCCTACGCCCTCGGGACGATTGGCAGCGGCCTCTTTCTCACCCGGGCCGGTAAGGGGGTGGACCGGTTTGGCATCCGGCCCATGGCGGTGATGTCGTCCGTCGGCCTCGGCTTCAGCCTGATCTTCCTCGCGAACCTCCCCGCTATCTCCGCGGCGATTCCATTTCGCGGGACCCTGGCGCCGATGCTTGCGGTGTTCTTCTGCTTCCTCTTTCTGCGCTTTTTCGGGCAGGGGTGCCTGACGATGGTCTCGCGCGTGGCGATTGGTAAGTGGTTCAACCGCTACCGGGGCCGCGCGGTCGCGATTATGGGGGTGTTTACCGCCTTTTCCTTCAATTCCAGCCCGAGCTTTCTCAACTACCTGCTCAACGCGCATGGGTGGCAGGGCGCCGCCGTCGTGCTCGCCGCGATCACCGGATTGGGGATGACCGCCGTCGCGCTGTTGTTCTTTCGGGATACCCCGGAGGCCTGCGGGCTACCCATGGACGGAATCAAGCTGCCCGAGAACGGCGATCCCCCGCCGGGTGGGTTCACGGCCGAGCCGCGCGCGTTTACGCTGGCCGAGGCGCGGCGCACGCTGGCGTTCTGGGCCTATACCGCCGCGCCGGCCGCGCAGGGTCTCGTGATGACCGCGATCACGTTCCATATGGCCTCGCTCGGCGCGGAGGCGGGGCTGGATCGGGCGGCCGCCTATGCCGTCTTTGTCCCGATGGCCTTCTTCAGCGTGGGGGCGAACGTGGTAGGCGGGTGGCTGAGCGATCGTATCCACCTCAAGTGGCTGCTCGGGTTCATGATGGCGATGCAGATGGTCGGAATGGCGGGGCTTGCGGATCTGGGCTCCCCGATCGGGCGCTGGGCGTTTATCCTCGGGCACGGCTTCGCCGGGGGGCTGTTCGCCACGATGTCGACGGTTCCTTTTCCACGTTTCTACGGACGCCGGCACCTGGGTGCGATCAGCGGGTTGAGTATGTCCGTTATGGTTTATGCGAGCGCGGCGGGTCCGTATCTGTTCAGCAAGGGGCACGACCTGTTCGGATCGTATCGCGCCGTGACGCTGGGCTGTCTCGTGCTGCCGGCGATCATTGCCCTGCTCGGCTGGATCGCGCGTAATCCGCAGGAGACTTGCCCGGATCCGTCGTAGCGCACCGCCATCCGTTATCGCGCGCGCCACGCCTGGCCGCATTTCCGGCATTGAAACAGCTTTTCGAGAAAGGGCAGCGCCAGACCGAGCGTGGCCCAGGCGACGCCGCGCCGCCAGCCCGCGAGCGGCGCGCGGGACAGCATGACCGAACGGCAGGCCGGGCAGCGGCGGCGGCTCTGGTCGCGGGGATCGATGTACTCGTCGAGGTCGATTTCGGCGGAGATAGAATCGATGATGGCGCGGGCGCGCGCCAGATCCTCGGTCGGAACGCGCAGGATCCACCCGGAACCGCCCATGGCCTGGTAGCGGCTGCCACGGAGCATGCGCGCATCGATGCCGTCCTGCGCAAGGCGTCCGCGCACGAGCGCCGCGTGGGCGCTGTTGGGGTATCGCTGGAGTTCCACCATTTCGCTCATGGGAGATTCGTTCGGAGTCCGGCCGCCGCTACGCCTCACCCTGCGTGAGCAGCGCGTAGATCCGCGCGGGGTCTTCCGCCGACAACAGGGCGTCGCGGACCTCCGCCTCCTTCATGAGATTGCTGATGGCGGCCAGGGCCTTGAGGTATTGCGCGTGCTGGTTTTCGCGCGCGGCGACCATGCAGATGATCCGCACCGGGCGCTCGTCCAGGGAGGCGTAATCCTCCAGGTCCCGCTTGTTCACACCCACGGCCAGGACGAGATCTTTGACCGAGGCAAGCCGGACGTGGGGTACGCCGATCCCGAAGCCGATGCCCGTGCTCATGAGCGTTTCCCGCTCGAACACCTCGCGGCGGAGCTCCTCCGGGTCCTTCACCTGCGGCGCGCGCCCCAGGGCGTCGACCAGGGCGTTGAGCGCCGCTTCCTTGCTGTCGCAATCGAGCAGTAGCACCCGCTCCGGCGCCAGCAGATCGCGCAGCGCAATGGATTCCGGGCGCACCGGCTTTTTCGACGCGGTCAGGCGCGCGTCGACCCACTTCTCCAGCTCGCTGCGTTTGAAGCGCCAGGTGGTCCCGATCTTGCCGCAGGGGATTTCGCCCTTGTTGGCCCAGTCGTAAACCGTGCGCTCGGAGACGCGGAGGTAGGCGGCCACTTCTTCGAGGGTCAGGATTTCGTGTTCGCTCATTTCTATTCGCCTTTGCATAGTTGGCGCGCCGGGGTCGCCGCGTTCAGCGTTGGCCCATCGCCCAGACAGTATACCACAAGTATTCACATCATGCTACACGATTTGCAATCAAATGTGACCGTTTGCAAGAAAATGCATGACTAAGAAGGTGCGTCGCTCCGATCCCCATGCCGATCCACGCCGAGGCCGGACTTTTCGACGGGCCATACCCATTGCGCGCCGCAATTTGATTCAATCGCGCCGCCGGGGTAGGATGACGGCGGTGCTATTACGATTTGAACGTATTTACCCGGACGAGGATACTCCATGTTCATCCTGGACGCGCTGGGGCGCTTTTACCAGTTTATTGAGGCCCAGTTGCTGGGCGGCATGTTGTCGCAGGACAACACCGAGGCGGCGGTTTACAACTTCTTCCTGGTGTTGCTTCGCATCCTGGGCTTTTTCGGGTTCTAGGCGGGCACGGTGCGGACGGTAGGGGGGACAGCCGTGCGGGAAGGGCTCCGGTGAACCGGCCTGTCGTCTGGGCCGCCGGGGCGCTGGCGGCGGGCATTCTGGCCGCGGGGCAGCCCGGCTTTTCGCTTGCCTGGGTTGGGGTTTGCGCTGCGCTGCTGATCGCAATCCACCAATTGGCCCGCGCCCGGCCCTGGCGCGACGGGGTGATGATTGCGGCGGTTTTTTTCGGGCTCGGCGTTGCGCTTGAAATCGGCCAGCGGCCCGGGCGGCAGGGGGATGCGCTCAGCGCGCACGCGCGCGATCATCCGGGCGCGATTTACCGGATCGAGGGGCGGGTTACCCAGACGTCCGTCCACACCCCGGACACGACCTACATGGCGGTCCGCCTCGCGGCGGATCGGGTATGGGCGTCGGGCGAGCCCTCGCCGGTGGCCGGTGGCGTGGTGCTTCGCTGGTCGGATCCCGGCCGCGCGGTGCACCCGGGGGAGCGGATCGCGGTGGAGGGCCGGATCGATCCGCTCCTGGGCGACGTCAACCTGGGCACGCGCGGGATCGAGGATTTCTACCGGACCCATGGAGTCCACAGCACGATGCGCGTTCGGGGAGACGCGGTGCGGGTGCTTTCCCGGCCCCGGGTGGATCCGCGCTACTGGGCCTCCCGCCTGCGGCACTGGGAGGCGAAGGTCTTCGCGCGCGCCGCGCCGCCCGAGGTGGCGCCCTTTTTGCGCGCGGTCTGGCTTGGCGATCGCGGGGACTACGCCGAAGCGGATTACCAACCATTTCTTGAAACGGGCACCGCGCACATTCTTGCGGTATCCGGGGTTCACGTGGGCATTGTCTACCTGGCGCTTCAGTGGGTGCTGGGCGGCGTGATCCGGAGCCGCAAGCGCCTCGCCGCGGTTATCATTCTCGCGGTGTTCCTTTTCGCGCTCGCCGCCGGGGCGCGGCCGCCCATTTTCCGGGCCGCGCTCATGATCGCGCTGTACCTCGCCGCCGATCTGTTGGATCGCGAGCCGGACGCGCCAACGGCCCTGGGTATCGCGGCGCTGCTCATGCTCGTTCCCAATCCGGCGCTGCTCGGGGACACCGGATTCCTGCTGTCGTTCAGCAGCCTGGCGTCCATCCTCATCTATTGCGAACCGATCAATGCGCGCCTGGAGGCGGTTCCCCGGGGCGTGCGCGAAAACCTGGCCGCGGCCCTGGGCGTGTCCGTGCTCCCGCATCCCGTCAGCGCGCACGCGTTTCACGTCATCCCCCTCGCGGGGCCGGTCGCGAACCTGCTGGTGATCCCCCTGCTGTGCGGCGTGCTCTGGCTCTGCATGCTGACCGTGGCCGCCGCGCCGTTCTCGCCGGGCGCCGCGAGCCTTTTTGGCCATGCCGCGGCCCCGCTCGTGGCCGCCATCCATTGGAGCGCGCGGAGCGCCGCCGCCCTGCCGCTTTCGAGCATACAGGTCACCAGCCCCACCTGGATCGCCTGCGCCTTCTTCCTTGCCGGCGCCATCGGGCTTGCCCAGTGGCTCCACGGGGGCGCCCACCCGCGGCGCTGGCTCGCCGCCGCCGGCGTGGCGCTGCTGTGCGCGTGGGCCTTCTGGCGTCCGCTCGCGCCGCCCGCCGGGCTCGATTTTCTTGACGTGGGCCACGGCGACGCAACCTTCATCCGTACGCCGGGCGGGACCACCCTCCTGATCGACGCGGGCAACGAGACCGAGTATATTCGCGCGGGCAGCCGCACCGTCGTTCCGTGGCTGCTGGGGCAGGGCGTAGACGCGTTGGACTACCTCGTGATAACCCACCCGGATCAGGACCACATTGGCGGCGCCTTTCCGGTGCTCGACCGGATCCGGGTCGGGACGGTGGTGTTGTGGCCCGATCGAACCGATGACCCTTCCGAGCAGGCGCTGATTGCGCGTTGCGCCGAGGCCGGCATTCCGCTGCTGCGCGCGGGCGCCGGGGATTCCCTGCCCGTGGACGGAGCGCGGATCGGCGTGGCGCACCCGCCGCGGGGCGCGACTTATACCGACATCAATAACATCTCGCTGGTGCTTCATGTGACGTGGCCCGGAATGAACGCCTTGCTCACGGGCGATATTGAACTGGAGGCGGAGCGCGCGCTGCTGCCATCCGCGCCGCGGGTGGACATTCTCAAGGCGCCGCACCACGGATCGCACACCTCCAGCGGCCCCGCGTTTCTGGACGCCACCGCGCCGCGATTCGCGATCATCTCCACCCGCGGCAGCGCGGTTCGCGAGCCGGTGGGGCGGGGCGTGCTGCCGCGCTACGATGCGCGCGGTATCCGTGTGCTGCGCACGGACCACGCGGGCGGGATCCGGATCCGGCAGCGCGGCGAGGAAGTGATCATAACGACAGCGCGCGGACAGCGCGGCTACACGCTTGCGCCGCGCGCGCGGCCGGGGAATTAGCGGCGCCGGCGCGCGGCATTCCCGAAGCCGAAAAAGCGTTTGCGCGCGGGGCCGCCTGTGTTATGATTTGATTGGCCGCCACGCGCCGGCGTCCCAGCCGGCCAGGCGCAACGGCGGTCTTGCGTGGTTGTTTGAACCGGATGGAGCCCGGGGCGCATGGTGGTAACGGTGGGAACACGGTGGACGGATGCGCGGCATTATGTTCGCGCCGGGATGCTCGTTGCGGTGACCGCCGTCTTTGCGGCCCCGGCGTCCGCAGGCCCAACACCCGAATCGCTTCTGGAAACCTTCGCCGCGAGCGCGCCGGCATCGGGGCCGGTCACGGCGGATATCGAGATCATTCACGGCGGGGCCTGGTATACCCCCTGCCGCCGCCGTTTCAGCGCGCCTTCCGTTCAACGGCGTACCTGGAGCACGATCTACATCGACGATTCCCGCATCGTGGCCGATACGCGGAACCATCATTCCGCCCGGTCGACCGCGGCGGACTGGATCCGATCCTGGACGCGCGTGGAAGGGGATAGCTGGCATCGCTACGCGGAATGGGGGCCCGGCGCGGAACGGGCGGCCGCCGCTCGATACGAGGTGGATGGTTCCCGGATTCCCGCGCACGCGATTCACGCGTTCTGGGGGCTCGAGCTTCTGGGCTTCGCGCCCGGAACCCGCACTCCCCTCGCAAGCCATCTGGCCGCTATGCCGCGGCTCGATTTGCGCGCGCGCGTGGAGGCGGTACAGGGCCACCCGTGCGCCGTGCTGGAGGTCTCGGGCCCGGACGAGACCTGGCGGCTCTGGATCGATCCGGATGCCGGCGGGCTTCCGCGCAGGATCGAGGCGGCGATTACCTGGCGCGGCGAGTCCGAAGTGCGCGCGCGGCTTGAAGCCGCCGGGGTGACGGTCCCGCCCGAGTTTCAGAATCAGATCGCGCGCCCAGTCCGACTGGATTTTGTGATGGAGGATATCCTCATTGCGACGCCGGAGGACAGGCCGGCTATCCAGCGCGCGCGGGTGTGCCGTACCGTCCGGCTGGCGAACGGGGCCTTCTACCGTACGCTCGATCAAATGCTCGCAAGCGGCGTGTGGTCCGGCGCACGCGGCCCAACGCCCCTGCCGTCTCCGGGAATCGCCGCCGCGCTCGACGGGGGGCCAGGGAACGCGGTGGATGCCGGGCTGGCGTCCTTCAGCTTCGATGTGCTGACTATGCCCCGGCCCGCGGCCAACGCGCACATGGCCGCGCCCGCGCCGCCGCCGACTTTCGTGGAGCGATGCGTACAGGCGGTTCTCGCGTTTCGGATGCGCGACCTCCGGGATCGCGATCCGCATGTATTGCTTGGTTGGTCGGCCGGGCTGGCGATCGCGGTGAATCTGGGGGTGGCCGTTTACACCGGGTGGCGGCCCGGCGCCCGCGGGGGCGGACCGCGCAGCCAGTGGTGACCTTGCGGCGTTCGCGCGGGAGATCGGATCAAACGAGCCCGCGATAGAGTTCCGTGCGGCGGTTGTCGAAGCGGTCGTTGAGGTCCGCGATGGCTTTGTTGCGCGCGCTGGCGGGATTCAGCGTGGCGAGGCCGAGCGCGGGCGCATCCAGCGGGGCCCTCGCCAGTGTTTCGCCGCGCGGCCCGAGAATCTGGCTCCCTCCGGTGAATGCGAGGCTGCGGTCCGTCCGCGCCTCGGTCCCGATGCGGTTCGCCGTGATGCTGAAGACGCCGTTCTCAATGCTCCGTGCGAACATGGCCTGCTGGCACCAGGGAAGCACCAGGTTGCTCGGGTGCGCGATGATGTCCGCGCCGGCGAGGGCCAGGCAGCGCGCGGTTTCCGGAAAAAACCAGTCGAAGCAGATCATCACGCCGATCCGTCCGGCGGGCGTCTCGAATACGGGCGGCGGCGCGTCGCCCGGCAGGAATACGTGCTGCTCGCGGTTGAAGAGGTGGATCTTCCGGTAATTCCGCAGTGCGCCATCGGGGGTCACCAGCATCGCCGCGTTGTAGCAGCCTTCCGGCGCATGTTCGGCGTAGCCCGCAACGACGGTCATGGAGCGATCGCGGGCCAGATCGCGGAGCAGCGCGGCGGTGGGCCCGTTCTCCCGCGGTTCCGCCAGGGATGCCAGCTCGTCGCGGTCCCGGAAATCGTAGCCCGAGAAGGCCAGCTCCGGCAGGACCAGCAAGTCCAGGTCCGGCGCGCCGCCAAGGAGACGGCGGACGGATTCGGCATTGTCCTCCCAATCGCCGAAAGCGACGTCATACTGCAGGAACCCTGCGTGGATAGACACGAGGACAACTCCCAGGTTTGGCTCGGGGCGGCGATGGCGGACTGCCCGCGCGCGCGCGAGATTTCATGTTACAGCTGGCCGAAAAGGCGATTCTGGTGGGTGATTTCCAGGTTCGGCATGGTCTCAAACAGGGCGGGGGCGTATTGGAGGTTGATCGGCCCTTGGCGCTCGCCGCGGTGCCACGCCGCAAGCAGTTCGAGCCCCTCGGCGGCCGCCTCGCGCACGGGCAGCCAGAGGTGCGCGCACGCCTCCCGCATGACCGCCGTGTCGTTGGAATACGTCCACACCACGATCTCGAAATCCTTCCCCGGCGTGCGCCCCGCGCGGCGCGCGCCCTCGCGAATGCTCCAGGAGTCCTCGGTCCCGCTGCAATCCACCAGCGCGGTGACGCGTTCGTCCACCAGCAGGCGATGGACGATATGCGCGTTGTCGGTGCTCCGGAAATTCACGGACTGGATCAGGCGCTCGCTGGGCTCCAGGCCGGCCTCGCACAGGGCGCGGAGGTAGCCCCGGCGCCGGTCCACGCCGGGCTGGTAGTTGGGAAAGGCGCGCAGCATCGCGATGGATTGATGCCCGCGGTCCACCAGGTATTTCGTACAGGTGTATGCGCCGCCCTCGTAATCCGCCGTCGCCGCGCTGCACTCGGGAAAGGTGTCCAGCCTCCCGAATACGAGGTAGGGTATGCCGGAGGCGTGCAGCCGCTCGATGACGCGATCACCCAGCGGCAACGGGCTGGCGATCACGCAGGCCGAGAAAAGATTTTCCCAGACACTTCGCGCGTAGTCGACACCCGGCGACCCGGCGAGCGGGTTCATGTCGAAACAGATGCGCTCACCGGCCTCGCCGAAGACCCGCTGTAATTCGCCCAGGAGCCAGACCATGAAGAAATGGCTCAGGGGCATGTCGTCCGGGCGGGCCGCCTGCACCACCCCGACGCAGCGGCCCTGGTGGCCCCGCAGCGCGCGCGCGCCCATGTGCGGATGGTATCCCAGCGCGTCGATCACCTGATGAATACGCAGCCGGGTGGCGTCGCCCACGCCGGACTTGCCGTTGATTACACGGCTTACGGTATTGGCCGAGACGCCCGCTTCGCGGGCGACATCGTAGATCGTGGGCCGTTTACTTGTAGTTCCCATGCACTTTCACCTCTTCCCAACGTCGCTCGGGTGGCGCGCCTCCCACGGTATAATTATCGATAACCTAGCCAAAAGGCAAGTCCCCCCTAGCCTTCCCTGACCTTATCATACACGTTTTTCTGGAATTTTGACGCATTTTTTTCCAAGTAAGTACCCGCTCCCCGCCGGAATTAAGCAGTCTCTTCCCGCGATGATGTGAATCGCGATTCGCTCTTGACGGGATGTCAGATTTCTGTTACATTGAAGTCAGACACGTTATCGATCACGTGTTTGCGCATACCGCATGGGCGCCTGGCGGCGGTTCCGCACGGGCGCGACGGGCTGTGTCGGGCCGCTCCGATACGCCGATTGTACGTCCACCAACCGAGGACTTGGAAAGGAAAAAGCCATCATGAACAAGAAAGGTTTTACCCTGATCGAGCTGCTGGTGGTTATCGCCATCATCGGCATCCTGGCGGCAATCCTGCTGCCGGCCCTGGCGCGGGCGCGCGAAGCCGCCCGGCGCGCCAGCTGCCAGAACAACCTCAAGCAGTGGGGGCTCGTGTACAAGATGTACGCAAATGAGAGCAAAGGCGAGACCTGGCCGCCGCAGCAGGCGAAATTGGTCCTGCCGCCCAATGGCGACACGCCGGCATCGCTGCGTTGGGATATGGGCCCTTACACCATCGCCATCTATCCAGAGTATCTCACCGATCCGTCCATTCTGATGTGCCCGTCCGATTCGGACAGCAACGTGGGCGATATCTTCGCCGCCGACGGGACCAGCCTGTTGTTGGACGCCCGCCGGCCATCACAGGGCGGCGGCACCACGGCCAATGGCAGAGGCTGTAATCACGGCGGGTCTTGCATGGGCGCGGTCGATGTCAGCTACGGCTACTTTGGCTACCTCCTGGACCTCGTCGGGCCCAATGATCCGACCAAGACGGCGGAGGATTTGGCGGCGGCGCTGGCTCCCTTTGGCGTGGCGATCGCGAACCCCGCGAATGTGATCGTTAATGGCCAGTGGTCCGAGGCTCTGGAAGGGCAGTTCACCGCGCTGTATGCCGGTTATGTGGCGTTTCTGGGCAGCGGCGGGACCAATCCCACCCAATTCAACGCGGTTACGGAGAATGACATCAACGTGGACGCGTACGGGAACAGCGGCGGCACGAAGGTGCTTCGCCTGCGCGAGGGTATCGAACGCTTTACCATCACGGATATCAACAATCCGGGCGCGTCGGCCCAGGCCCAGAGCGAAGTGCCGGTCATGTGGGACCGGATGTCCACGGTGCCGTCGCACTACAACCACATTCCGGGTGGATCCAATGTGCTCTGGATGGACGGCCACGCGTCGTTCAACAAGTACCCGGAAAGTGTCATGGTGAATCCGCCGGCGGCGTGGATCGATGGTTCGATAGACCCCGGCTGATGATTTCTCCCATCTCGGGTTGATTGCGCTCCCCGGCGTTGACCGCGCCGGGGAGCGTTCCATTTCCGTTCCGCGATCCCGCCGGCCCGGCATCTCGGCCGTCGCTTCGGGCTTGGCCGGGGCCCGCACACTGGGGTATGCTAACAGGCGTGAGTTAATCCCGTTCTATTGTTCCGGCGGCGCTGTGGTCCTTGCGCATCTGGAGAGCACTGGAGTTCTGTTATGGTCTGGTCGAGGCGGTTGGCGCGCGCGGCGCTTTCTGCGGGAATAGTTGCGGGCGCATCCAGCGCGCACGGCGCGGAGGATGAGGGCCGCCGTTACTTCACCGAAAAAGTCCGGCCGATTCTCGAAGCGAACTGCTTCCCGTGCCATGGCGGGCGGCCCACGGTGAAGGGGGAATTCCGCCTGACGAGCCGGGAAGGGCTGCTTCGCGGCGCGGCGCGGGGCCCGGCGGTCGATCTTCAGAACCCCGATGCCAGTTCGCTGCTCGCAATGATCAGCTACAAGGACGAGCACCACCAGATGCCGCCATCGGGGAAGCTGGCGGAGCAGGACATCGAGACACTGGCCGCGTGGGTGCGCCTGGGCGCGCCCTGGGACCCCGAGGGGGCGGATTTCGGTGTTCCGCCCGCCGAGGAGGAGCACGGGCCGCGCGGCGGCGCCGATCACTGGGCCTACCAGCCGCTGGCGCGCCCGGAACCGCCCGCTGTGGAGCCGGCCTGGTCCACAAACCCGATCGACGCGTTCATCAAGGCGAAGCTGGACGAAGCCGGACTGGCGCCCGCGCCACCATCACCCCGCGGTGCGCTGATCCGCCGCGCGTACTACGATCTGACCGGGCTGCCGCCCAGCCCGGAGGCCGTGGAGGCCTTTCAGCGCGACGATTCGCCCGACGCCTACGAGCGGCTCGTGGAAGAGCTCCTGGCGAGCCCGCACTATGGGGAGCGCTGGGCGCGGCACTGGCTGGATGTGGCCGGGTACGCGGAGACCCACGGCTTCGAGCGGGATTTCCAGAAGCCGTTCATGTGGCGCTATCGCGATTACGTGATCCGGGCCCTCAATGAGGATAAGCCCTACGATCAGTTCATCCGCGAGCAAATCGCGGGCGACGAGCTTCCCGGCGGGGGGCCCGACGCGCTGATCGCCACCGGCCTCTATCGCCTGGGAATCTGGGACGACGAGCCGGCGGACCCGCTGCTCGGCCGCTACGACGAACTGGACGGCATGGTGCAGACCATCAGCGCCGCGTTTCTGGGGAGTACGCTCGGCTGCGCGCGGTGCCACGATCACAAGATCGATCCCTTTCCCGCCTCCGACTACTACAGCATGATCGCGTTTATTCAGGACGTTAAGTCCTCGCAGCGGCAGTCCGAACTGACCAATGTGATGGATGCGGAGGAGCAGGCGGCCCACGACGCCGCGGCGCGCCAGAAAGAAGCGGAGATCTCCGCATTGCGGGGCGAAATATACGACTTAGAGCGGGGCTACCTCGCGCGCCTGGCGGAATCGCGCGGCGGGGACACCGCGGGCATCGTCCGATCGGACCTGACGGACCTTACGTTCCGTTTCTACCGGGACACCTGGGCGTCGCTGCCGGACTTCGACACCCTGCGCCCGGAGGACGAGGGCAAACTGAAGCACAACTTTGTGACCCTGGCGGCGGCGAGCCGCCAGGACGCGATGGGTCTCGTTTTCGAGGGGAAGCTGCGCGCGGGCGCCGCGGGCGAGTATGAATTCCACGTGCGCGCGAAGGACGGCCTGCGGCTTACGGTCAACGGACAGCGCATTTACGATCAGGCGGGAACCGGCGAAACCAGCGGGGAGGCGCGGATAACCCTGGAACCGGGATTCCACACCTTCCGGGTCGATTATTTCCACACCTACGGCGAGCCCGTGCTCGAAATTGCGTGGTCCGGCCCGGGTATTAAGGCGCAACCGCTGGCGCTGGCGCAGCCCCCCGCCGATGCGTTGAACGTCAACCGCTTGATCAAGGACACGGGCCGCGAAATCCTCGCGGAAGCGGAGGTGTCGCGCTATCTTGAACTGGAGAAGACGATCGACGCGGCGAAGAAGCGCGAGATCCCGGGGAAGTACGCCACCACCGTCACCTCCACGGGACCGAATGTGCCGCCGACGCACATCCTGCTGCGGGGGAACCCGCATGTGCCCGGGGACGAGGTCGCCCCGCGCTTTCCCATTGTGCTCGCCGCCGGTGCGCCCGAGTTGCCCAGCCCCGACCCGGACGCGAAGACTCCCGGGCGCCGGCGGGTGCTCGCGGAATGGCTGGCCAGTCCGGAAAACCCGCTGACCGCGCGGGTCATGGCGAACCGGATCTGGCAGTACCACTTCGGCCGCGGGATTGTCCGCACCTCAAACGATTTCGGGGCGCTGGGCGCGCCGCCGACCCACCCCGAGCTGTTGGACTGGCTCGCGAGCGAGTTTATCGCGCAGGGCTGGTCCATGAAGGCCATGCACCGCCTGATCATGCTGTCGAACACCTACCGCATGTCGTCGGAGGGAGACGCGAAGGCCCTGGCGGCGGATCCGGACAACAACCTCTTCTGGCGCTTCGACATGCGGCGCCTCGAAGCGGAGGAGATCCGGGACAGCATGCTCGCGGCGAATCGCACGCTGAACCTCAAGATGGGCGGGCCGCATGTATACCCGCCAATGCCGGCCGCCGTCCTGGCGACCTCCTCCACCCCGGACAAGGTTTGGGGAACGTCGCCCCCCGAGGACCACACACGGCGCAGCATCTATACGCACGTGAAGCGGTCGCTGAAGGACCCGCTGCTCTCCGATTTCGATATGGCGGACACGGAGTCGAGTTGTGCGGTGCGTTTCGCCACGACGCAGCCGACGCAAGCGCTGAACCTGCTGAACAGCGAATTCGTGAACGCGCAGGCCGAGGCGCTGGCGGCGAGCATCGAGGCGGAGGGCGCCGCGAACCTGGAGACAAAAGTCTGGCTCGCGCTGAACCGCGTCACGCAGCGCGCCCCGGCGAACACCGAAGTGGACCGGGGCCTCGCGTTTATTGCGGAGATGGTGGAGAAGCACGGGCACGGCGAGCAGGCGGCCTTCGAGCGGTTCTGCCTGCTTGCGATCAACCTGAACGAATTCATGTATCTTGATTGACCGGAAGGCGGCGCTACCGCAGCCTCCAATCGCCCCGGTGCGCACCGGCCCCGGGATGATGCGACAGGCACAGGAGTAGAGAACAATGGCCAACGACAAGCCTCGGGGTTCCTTCTGCGGGCGCACACGCCGCGAATTCCTCAGCACCATGGGCGGCGGTTTTACGTCGCTCGCATTGACCGGCCTGCTCGCGCGGGATGGATTCTTCGGCAGCCAGGCGGTCGCGGCGGACGGCGTGTCCGCGTTTCAGAACCCGCTCGCGCCGAAGCCCGCGATGGCGATGGCAAAGGCGAAGAGCGTCATCTTTCTGTTCATGTACGGGGGGCCGAGCCACGTCGATACCTTCGACTACAAGCCGGAGCTCTTCAAACTCGACGGGAAGACGGTGCAGGTGAAGACGGCGGGGCGGGGCGGCCGCAAGAACGAGGGCCGCATTGTGGGCCCGAAATGGCGCTTCAAGCAGTACGGCGAATCGGGCGCGTGGGTGTCGGAGCTGTTCCCGCACCTTTCCACCTGCGTGGACGATATCACGTTCCTGAAATCGATGACCGCGGACTCGCCTATCCACGGGTCGGCCATGCTCATGATGAATTCCGGGCGCATTCTCAGCGGCAATCCGTCACTCGGCTCCTGGGTGAATTACGGCCTAGGTTCGGTGAACGAAAACCTGCCCGGCTACGTCGTCATGCTGGACAAGACCGGCGGCCCGATCAGCGGCGCGCAGAACTGGACGAGCGGCTACATGCCGGCGAACTACGAGGCGACGGTGTTCCGCCCCCAGGGCGATCCCATCCTGAACCTTTCCAACGTGCGCGGCATGTCGCGCGATGAACAGCGCACGCTCCTGAAGCACCTGCACCACTTCAATAACCAGCACCTTTCCGATCGCGTCGACAACACGGATCTCGCGGCGCGCATCGCGAGCTACGAGCTGGCCTACAACATGCAGGTCACCGCGCCGGAAGCGGTGGAACTGGACCAGGAACCGGAGCACGTGAAGCGGCTCTACGGCATGGACCACCCGCGCACGGAAGACTTCGGGCGCAAATGCCTGCTGGCCCGGCGGCTCGTCGAGCGCGGCGTGCGCTTTGTCCAGCTCTACTCCGGCGGCGCGCACAACGACGACAACTGGGACGCCCACGCGGACCTGCAGGACAACCACAATTACCACGCGGGGAACACGGACAAGCCGATCGCGGGCCTGCTCAAGGACCTGAAGCAGCGGGGCCTGCTCGACGAGACGCTCGTTATCTGGGGCGGGGAGTTCGGGCGCCAGCCCACGGCGGAATATGAAAAGGGGACCGGCCGCGACCACAATTCGATGGGGTTCACGATGTGGATGGCCGGCGGCGGCATCAAGGGGGGCGTCAGCTACGGAGAGACCGACGAACTCGGCAGCGCGGCGGTGAAGGACCGGCTGCACGTCAAGCGCCTGCATGCCACGGTGCTGCACCAGCTGGGGCTGGATCCGAACAACCTCAGCTACTTCTACAACGGCCTGGACCAGAAGCTCGTGGGCGTAGAGGGCGCGGACCCCATCCGGGAGATTATCGCGTAGGGGGACTGGCTCCCAAGCCGCAGTGAGTTCGGTCGCGCAAGCGTGAAAAGTGGCCTGCAAGCGAGGGTGCCTGTACCCCCCAGGATGTTACGGTCGAAGTAGTTCGTTCTGAGTGCCCGCAATACCGCTCAGCACATCCATCACCTCCGGAACCACGGGAAAGGTCCCCAGTTTGACGAACTCAACGTGGCCGTCCATGTACAGCACGTGCGCGCCGTTGAACCCCCGGGGAGAACTCTTGTTTTTCCACCCCCACGTTTCGATCAGCACCGGTCGCGCCGACTGCGTTCCCGGCAGTTTGGGGCCGGGGTCTTGCGGCGCCCTGCCGAGGAAGTCGCACCCGATTTCCTCACGCATGGGGAAGACGGCCTGCGCGCTGTCCGGAATCGTCACGGTCGCTATCGACCCATCGAGCAATCCCTGCCGCCGCGCGGTGGCCATCGCGCGGAAACCCGGCTCGTCAATGACCGAACAATCCAGGTATGCGAAGCTCATGGCCATCAGGCCGGCGGCGGTCTCGAAGTCCGGACGCGGCTCCGCAAGAGCGAGATTCAGGCATGAAACAATGGCATCGTACGCCGGATGTTCTCGCGCAACCAGCGTTGTGGGATCCGAAAGGAACTCCGGGAAAATCTGGGCAATATCCGGCGCCCAGATTTCGGTATTCCGGGCGAGTTGCGGCCAGCGCTCCCCCTCGGACATGCTCGCGTACATTTTGAACACCAGACCCATCTGCTTCATGCGGTTCGGAGTGGACGGCGTTGGATAAATCCATCTGCCGAAAGTCAGTAGTTGCGCGACCAGAACCAGCAGGCACGGGACAATAACTGCGAAAAGCACGGCGAGCCGTCCATACGAGTACTTGCAGCTGGGCATTCGCCGATCCGGCGGTATCGTGGCGGACATTTTGCGGTCCTTTCGGTTTCGGCATGCTATTTTCCACCTATACGCCCGTCGAGTGCAGAAGGTTCATTTCTTCCTCGCCCGAATTACGCATCCCCGTCCGGCTGTGCTGCCCGCCTTCGGCGCATCTTCGACCCTTTCAGGCGAATTCAAAGAGCGCCAACGTTCCCGAGGCGACGCCTTGGGTCCCGGAGTCTCCGATTCGATAAGATGCTATGCGTATTTACGATGGCGTTGAGAGTGGTCGTTGCGCCAACGGAAATTGCGAGAATCTTTCTATGCCGCCCCTCTGGGGCTTCACTATTGAGAGCGGCTAACCCAGGGCTCGCTTCGCTCGCGCCTGGGCTATGGTATCCCGCCACTGCGTGGCTATAGAACCGGACGCTTTCCACGGCGCAAGCCCTATTCGCGTTCCTATGCGTTCATTCGCGGTTCAAGACTGTTTGGTTGCGGCCAAAGGCCGTTCCGTGCATCAATCCGGCGGGGCGATGGTTACCGAGCTCCCCGCCGTGCGGCCGTTGAACTTCACGTCATACATACACTCCGCGCTTGCGCCGGGATGGTGGAAGGCGCCGGCGGTCACGGCGCGCACCGCGTAGTGGAACCGGTGCGTTCCGCGGGCGAGCCGGTCGAAGGCGGCGATCAGCCGGTCGTCCCGCATTTCGAGGAAGGACGGGATGACGCCGCCGGACAGCTTCCAGGCCGCCATGGCGGTCCCGTCCAGCCGCGGATTTTCGATTTCCAGGCCGCCGGGGAGCAGGTCCGCCAGCACGACGTTCTCGAAGTCCTCGTCGCAGGTGATCGTCACGGTCACCAGGTAGTTCTCGCCGTGCTTCAGGGCGTCCGGCGCCACGGCGCCCGACTTGCCGGTGAAGCCGCGGGCCAGGGCAATCCCGTTGGAGGCCGCGGGGACGTCCGGGTTCCGCAGGATGCCTTCCGTTGCAAAATGAATGTAAATGGGCGCGGGCCCGCTGTTGGTGACGGTATAGGCGCCGCCGGGCCCCGCGTGCTTGCTGTTGTACTGGAAGTCGCCCGATTGCTCGGTGGTCCCGTCCGGGGCCGCGATGGTCGCGCGCGCCTGGGTCACGTCGCCGGCGTATTTCTTGAGGTATTCCGCCAGCGCGGTGATGAGGAAGGACGCTTCCTGGGTGGACCAGGGGCGCTGCTCCAGATAGCGGAGAAGCCTCTCGGCCTGCGGGTGCACCAGCGACTGATCCAGGTCCAGTGCGATCTGCGTCATCAGGGTGATCGCGTCATTCCGGATCGCCGAGTTCAGCGTGCCGCCCTGTTCGCGGGCGTCGTGCGGTGCGCTCGGGCATCGCATTAGATACTGCTGCACCTGGTCTTCCGCGCCGCTGATCGAAAGCATGGCCAGGGCAAGCCACTGCCGCGCCGCCGTCGGCGTCGGGATGGTGTCCAGGCTGCCGATGTCTTCCATCACCGACGTATCTTTTGCCAGCGCGCGCACATAGCACGCGTAGCTGTAGTTGTAGAGGCTGCCGCTGCCCGCCGCCGGATCCAGCGGGATCCGCTCGCGCAGGAAGCGCATGAGCTTCTCGTAGGCGTCATCCGGCACGGCGAGCGCCGGGTCCTGTTTCGCCAGCGTGAGGAAATGCGCGGCGTAGATCGAACCGTAGGTGTACGGTTCCCGCGCGCCCGGCCAGTAGCCGATACCGCCGCTCCCTGCTTGCATCGCCACCAACCGGTCAATACCGGCCTGCAAGAATTGCTGGAAGTACGTGGCCTCCCAGCCGTCGCCCGTGCGCGCAGCGGCCTGGCCCAGCAGGAAGAGCGGCATGCAACGGGAGACGGTCTGTTCCGCGCAGCCGTAGGGGTAGCCCACGACATAGTCGAGCGCCTTCCGTACACGCACGAGGGGGTTGGGCGTCGCCGTGATGCGCGACGTCAGCAGGGCGTCCTCGCGGAATTCGGTGTTCTGGAAAACCCGCTGCTCGCCCGGCTCCAGAATGACCATCTCGCTCCGGACCTGGTAGATCGTGGGGGCCTGAATCTTGAGCGGCATGTCTTCCGCGTATTCATCCTGCGTGGCGCCATCGGGGCCGGTCGAGACCATGCGCCAGTGGACCGTGCCGGACCCCGTCATGTCCTCGGCCCGCATGGGGATGCGCACGAGGGCCTCGCCATTCGCCGGGAGTTCCCAGCGCTGCGAATACGGATCCATCGCCAGCGGCGCGGTGGCCGTCGCTTCCAGGGCTGCAACCACGGGGAAGTCCCGCTTGTTCTGAACCAGAACGGTCGCTTCGAACGTATCGCCCGGTCCGGCGAAGCGGGGGAGGGTCGCCTGCAGGATGACCGGACGCCGAATGGTCACGTTCGCGGCCTGGCTGCCCGCCTTCGTGCCCGTGGTGGCCACCGCGACCAGGCGCACCTTGCCCGCGAACTCGGGAATGTCCATAGCGATGGTCGCGTTACCCGAGGCGTCCGTCTCCACCGCGCCCGACCAGAGCGCGAGCGGCTTAATCCAGTTGTCGTCCACGGTCGCGTCGTCTTCGCCGAGCCTTTTCCTGAGGAGTTCGCCGCCGCCGATCTTCGCGCCCGTGAAATCGTAGGCGACCTGATCGTAGTAGTGCGCGCGGCGGTATTCCGGGCGGCGATCCCGCTGGAACCAGGCCGCCGGATCGGGATTCTGGTATTGCAGAATCTGGTGGATGCCTTCGTCCACGAGCGCGAGCGTGATTTCCGAGGCGAGCGGCGCCCCGTCCGGTCCCGCCACGTTCACCGCCACGTCGAGTTGCGTCAGCGGGCGAATTTCCTCGGGCAGGCCGGGGAAGGACACCTGAAGCGTTTTCGACGGGTCGCGCACGGGGAGGTTCAGCATGGCGAAGCTCGAATAGGGGTGGGTCAGTGGCGCGCCGGGCTCCACGGGGTGGATCACGGTCGTCTCCACCCATACATTGGGGTGGTAACCGGCTTCCAACGGCAACTCGAAGCGGCCCGCGCCGCCGCTGATCGGCACGGTGAAGGCCTTTTCGATGGCCGTGCCCTGCACCACCACGATCGCCACGCCATCAAAAGGTGAATCCACGCGCACCGTGGCCGTGTCGCCGATGTTGTAGGCCGTTGCGTCCGCCGTCAGTGTAATCAGCGACGGGCGGCTCGCGTCCGACAGGTAGGCCTGCCCGCGGTAGGCCCAGAAGCTCTGCGTGGCGTATTGCGAGGATCCTTCGCGCGTCACTTTCACCCGGTACGTGCCATAGCCATCGGGAATCTTCAGCGTGACCGAGCCCTTGCCGTCACGGAGCGAAACCGTCTCCGTCTGCAGCGCCGCAAAGTTGTCGCTCCAGTTGGGCTCGTTCCGATCGGCATAGCGGCGGAGGTAATAGCTCCACTGTTTCTTCTCCAGGGTGACGGTGGCCGCCCCCGCGTCCGACGGGGTCCCGTCCGGGCGTACGGCCGCCACCGCGACATCGACGGTGTTCGGGGAGGCGCCGCTGGCCACCGCCAGGCCGAGCGCTTCGGGCGCCGGGAAGACAAAGGCCTTTGTTCGCGACGCGACACTGCGCCCGCCCGCCTCAAAGACTTCCCCGCGGAGCGTGGCTTCGACCGGGAAACTCATATCCTTTGCGGGCTGCCAGGTGAAGGAGAAGGTCGCGTTGCCGAGGCCGTCCGTCTGGGCTTCGCCCAGTTCGCGCACGTCGCCGCTATAGGGCGCGTCGTTCGTGAAGGTGTATTCGGCCCATCCCTCGGGTTTCCAGGGCGCCTTCGCGAGGATGGCGGCCGCGCTGGCCTTCCGTTCGCGCGCCGGGCCACCCGAAAGCTGCGTCCCCGTCACCGTGACCGCGTGCTGGTCGCCGGGGAGCCAGAAGGGCGACCCCGGCTGCACCGCCACGCTGATCCGGTTGGGCACGAAGTCCTCCACGTTCACGGTTTGCGTCGCCAGGGCGGTGTCCGCCCCCGGGACCCACAGCTCCAGGCGGTAGGCGCCCGTGAGCCAGTCGCGCGCGGTTTCCACATCCGCGGTCCCGCTGCCCCAGGCCGAGAGGGTGTGCGTAAACTCGCGCACCTTGTCCTTCGGATCCACCACGCGGAGCTTCAGCGGCGCCCCCGCCAGCATGGACCCATCCGCCTGCCGCACCAGCCAGCGCACGTGCATCGGCTCGCCGGGGCGATAGAGATTGCGATCGGCGTAGAGGAATGCGTCGTAGCCGTCCCCCGTGTATCCCGGCATGGCGTAATCGAAACCCACGGAATCCTCGCCGCGCTCATTGAGCGCCAGGAAGGTATAGTCGTCGTCCGTCTCCACGATCACGGCGCGCGGGCGGCCCAGTTCGGGGTCCAGCCCGTCGATGCGCGCCACGCCGTCCTCGCCGGTTTGCGTTTCGCCGAGGGACTGGTGTTTCGCGGAATACAGCGTCACCTTCGCGCCGGCCAGCGGCGTCAGGTCCCAGAGATTGTGCGCGTACACGAGGAATTGGCCGTCCTGCCAGTGCGCCAGCACGCCGATATCCGTCCAGACGACGATCTTCGTGTTGTAGTAGTCGTAGCCCGGCGAAAGCGACAAGCCGAAGATGCCCTTGAGGCCTTCCGGCATAAAGTCCGCCACCGGCAGGGTCGTGTCGACGGTTGCGCCCGGCGCGTTGGGAAACTGGACTTCCCGCTCGTCCACCTTGCGACCGAAGTTGTAGCCGAAGGACCCCGGCGCCTTGCCCTCCTGGAAATCCTCCAGCGCGCGCGGCAGGTTCGAGGGGAACAGTTGATACAGCGTCACCTTGGCCTTTTTCACATTGCGCGCCTGAATCGTCAGCGGGCCCGCCTGACGGCGCGGGAAGTAGTAGAAGCCCTCGTGGGTAAATCCGATACCGCTGCGTTCCGGGGCCCGGCCCGCATTCCAGTGTATGGGTTGCGCGACGCCCATCCGGTCATCCCGGTCCACGAGGCCGGCGGCGATCGTAATCCGATAGGCTTGCTTCTCCACCCACTCCGCCACGAGATCCACGCCGCCGTAGGTACCCGGCCGTATTTCCAGGCCGTTCACCGCCGGGGTGACAGTGACATGTCCCTTCATGTCTTCCGGGTCAACCTGGGCGTTAAAGTAGAGCGTCAGCCGGGGGGACTCGACGCCGCGCGACTCCCAGTTGTGATAGTCGATACGGAGCGCGTCCCGCTTCAATGCGAGCGTGCCCGTAATGGCGGTCTGGGGGTAGAGCGGCGGCGCCAGGGTGAGGCCCGGCGTGTATGTGTAGCGCAGCGCCTTGTGGGCCGGCGCGGTACGCGGGAAGTGATAGACAAGTACATCCTTTTCGTCCGAGGAGGCCCGGGTCAGCGGCAGGGGATCCGTTTCACCTTCCGGGACTACCTTAAAATGGTCGAGAAAGCGCGAGGCGTCGACCGGGTAGGACACCTTAAGCGCGATCCGGTCGGTCTCCTCGTCGACGTGCTCCCAGGTGACATTGCTCAGCGCGAAATTACCCAGCGCGGGGAGGGTCGCTTCGAGCGCCGCCCGCGTCTGGAAGCGGCCAGTGTGATCGGTCAGGCCCGGGGACAGCGAGACGGTGTAGGGCGCGGTTTCCAGCGCGGGAACGGACACCAGGTGAGCGGACGAGGTTGCGCGTCGCGGGCTCGTGAAGTCCACGTTTGCGCCGTTCACATCCGTCACCGTCAGGTGGTCCTGGACCTGCTCCCACGCCACGGGCGCGGAAAAGCGCAGTTGAATGGTGGCGGTTTGTGGGGTAATCGGGCCGTATGAGACATTGTCCAGGGCGAGCGCGAAGTCCGTGAACTGCACCGGATCGGCGGGCTGTGGCGCGGGCGCGCCGTCCGTCCCCCGGAGCGCCGGCAGGAACACCGCGCGATAGCGCCCGGGCTTCCGATTCTGATCCGCCCGCACCGCCAGCGCGACGTGGTGGGTTCCCTGCGACCATTCGCCGGGGAGCGGGGGATCGAGGCCGATCAGCGTGTCCGCCGCCTCGACGGGCGCCAGGGGCGCGTCGAAATAGAAGACAATCCGGTCCGTGAAGAGTTCGCCGGGGAGGGGATAGGTCCCCACGAGCCTCGGGCCCGCGGGCGCATCTTGCGCCCCGACCGGCGCAGTGCAGGCCACCGCGATAAGGATTGCGGGAAGCAGCGCGCGGAAAAGAGAGGGATACGGTTTCATGGGTCGGACAGCTCCAGGGGTAAAAGGGTCAGATACGTACCGCGACTACCATTATATGCACATGAAGCCAGCCCCGTCACCGAGAAATTTTCGATCATGCGCCCGGCGGCGGCCCACGCTTGGACAAGGCATATAGTGCTCCTATACCGCGGGCGGGACACTCGGTTGCATGGGCGGGCGGGCGTCGAACAGCCTGTTCCGAAAACTTAAGGTTCAGCGTCACCACAACGGCCTCACACAAACCAGATTACAGCACACCCGAACAAGGAATCGGCAAAGGCTGGGAGCGCAGGCGTCCCCGCCTGCCAGGCGGCGAAGCCGCCGTCCATTTTCATCCTTAATGGGTAACGCGCCGCCCAATGAGCGGCTGTACCACGCGACCGGGAAGATCTTGAAAAAACGCGCCCCCGGGGGGGATCCCGGGGGCGCGCAGGCTTGATGGGTATCGGGGGCGGCTTAACGGTTGATCTTCACCGCCACGTAGCTCGAAACGCTGTCGATGCGGACGCGAAGCAATACGCTGCGCTCGGTCTTGGCCTGCTCCAGCGCCGCATTGAATTCGTCCACATTCGCCACGGGCTTGCGGTTGACTTCCTGGATCAGCGCGCCCTCGCGCAGGTTTGCAAAGGCCGCCGGAGAGTTCGGCTTCACCTCGGTGATGATCACGCCCGCCGCGCCTTCGTACCCGAAGCGCTCCGCGAGATCCTCGTTGAGATCCTGCACCGATACGCCCAGTTCGTCGCTCTTGCCCACGCCCTTTTCCACGGGGGCGGCGCTGGCCGAGAGATCGTCCGGGAAGGCCGCCACCGTGACGGTCTTGGTGATCTTCTCGCCGTTGCGCATGATTGTGAGTTCGGCGTTTTCGCCCGGCGCGATGATGGAGACGCGGCTCTTGAACGCGCCGGCGTCCGCGACGGGCTGTCCATTCAGCGCGACGATGACGTCGTCCCGTGCGACTCCGGCGGCGGCGGCGGGCGTATCCGGCATCACCTCGGCCACGAGCACGCCCTGGTCGACGCCTTCCCAGAACTGGGACATTTCCGGGTCCAGATTCTGTATCCGGATGCCGACGAAGCCGCGAACCACCTTTCCGTTCTTGATCAGCTGGTCGGTCACGTACTCGACCATGTTGATCGGAATGGCGAAACCGATGCCCATGTAGCCGCCGCTGCGGCTGAGGATGGCCGTATTCAGTCCGACGACTTCGCCATCGAGGTTCAGCAGGGGGCCGCCGGAGTTACCCGGATTGATGGCCGCGTCCGTCTGGATGAAATCGGCGAGGAAGCCCGCCCGCGGCAGGTTCACCTGGCTGCGTCCGCGCGCGCTCACGATGCCGGCCGTTACGCTGTGGCTCAGCCCGAAGGGGTTGCCAATGGCGAGCACCCACTCGCCCACGCGGAGCGTGTCGGAATTCCCGAGCTTCAGCGTCGGCAGGCCCTCGGCCTCGATCTTGACGACCGCGATCTCGGTTTCGGCGTCGCTGCCTACGACCGTCGCCTCGAACTCGCGCCCATCGCTCAGCGTCACCACGATATTGTCCGCGCCATCCACCACGTGGTGGTTGGTAATGATGTGTCCGTCCGGGCTGAATATGAAGCCACTGCCCTGGCCCACCGGCACCGGCATTCCCTCGCCCTGGCCCTCGCCGCTATCGGGTGCTTCCGGCATCGGATGGCCGGGAATCCCGAAAAAGCGCTCGAAGAAATCTTCCGGAAGCCCCCGGCCCGGCGCGCCCAGGGACATTCGGTTGCTCATGCGCTTTTCGATGCGGATAAACACCACCGCCGGGGACGTCTGCTCCGTGATGTCGGCGAAGGCGTTGCCCAGATTCTTCAGGGCGGTGATGGCGCCCGCTTCATCCTGGGCCGCCGCGTGGGGGGCCATAACGAACGGCGCGAGCGCGATCGCCAGTATGGCCGCCATGCCGGTGGCGCCGGTCCGTCTCTTCCTGGGGCTGAATATGAACATGTACGTCTCCTCTTGGTGTTATGGGAGCCAGTGTGACTCCACCGGCGCATGTTGTTCGTTATAACACAGACTGCCCGATTATTGATATGCCCTCAGGACCAGCGTTGCGCCGCATGGATTCAAACCGGCAATCGCAGGCGCCGGAGCCCTCCGAGGAGACACGCATGGAGTGTGCCAACTTTGGCTATGTATGCAAGTTGCTGCAATTAAACGGCTTGGGGGCGGAGTCGTATTCGCAGAACGTGGCGGGTGGACCGATATAGGGTGTTCCGTACCGCAGTCTGGGAATTTCGGATCAGGCGGGCTTGCCCGCCAGGCGGTAGCGGCCGCGCACCAGGTAGAACTGCACCGCCAGCCCGATCGCTATCAGGACCGGCATATACAGGAGCGGGACTCGCACGCCGTAGGCCTCGGCAATCAGCCCCACGCCCAGCGGGCCTATAAAGCTGCCCAGCCCCACGAAGAATTCGTTGATCGCGCTACGCTGGCGCCGTAGCGCGTAGCTGGCCATGCTGTAGTAGCTGCTGGAGAAGAACGCGGCTCCACTGAATGCGCCCACGACCATAAAGGCCAGGCTCATCGCGACGAGGCTCGTCGTGCTGCCGAGGACCCAGAAGGCCGCGGCCGACCCCACCTGCAGGCCGGCCAGGTAACGGAACCGATGCTGCCAGTGGCGCGTTTTGCCCATGCAGAAGAACACGGCCGCGCTCGTGGCGGCCAGTAGGAAGGCGATGGTCGCGTAGATGCTCGCGGGGTTCTGCGTCAAAAACGTGGGGGGCGTCGCTTCCGCAAAGAGCCTAAGCTCGTTGGCCGCCACCAGGTCGTCCACGCGCTTGGTGAAGATGAGGCGCGTCACGCCCACCAGCGCCCACGCCAGGCCATTGGCGATCCACGCGCCCATAAGAAATCGTTCACTGCGCTGCGCGTGGTCGGCCCATTCCGCTTCCGGCTCGTCCGCCAGCGTTGTGTAGTACTCTTCCTCCTGCGGCACGCCCCAGAGCAAGAGGAAACAGGCGAAGCCCATGGCCGCCAGCGCGATAAACGGCGCGTACGGGTGAAAATCGTACAGAAAGCCGCCCACGAGGGGACCCGCCGCCAGCCCCGAGCTCCAGGAGACATTGAAGCGGCCCATGAACCGCGCCCGGAGGTGCGGATCCGGGTTCGCGCCCAGCCAGCCGTGCAGGCTCGGCCATACAATCGACATGCCGACAATGGCCAGGACGCTCGCAACGCCAAAGCCGGCGACCCCGGGCCAGAGCAGGGCGGACGCGGACGCCGCGCAATAATACAGGGCGCCCCCGGCCGCAATCCGGAGGCTGTGCCGGTTGCGATTCATCCATCGGCTGATGGTAATGCACACCATGGCGTAGAGAATGGACTGCACCGACCCAATGACGCCCGGCACGGAAACCGACGCGTCCAGGTGGTCGTACAGATAGAATGGCATGGCGGTCAGCATGACCATGAGGGCGGCGTCCAGAATGAAGGCCGCGGCGCAGATGCGGAGATTGGGCAGGTCCATCGGGCGGTGCTCGGGTAGGTAAACCATGGGGGAATCGCGGCGGAAGTATACCTGAATAATCCGTGTGAAAGGTATTCACGGGGTTGCCGAATACAATATTGTCCCTTTATCATACTTCGCGACACGCTCATCGCGCCGCCTCTGATCGGGAAATGCAAAAGGACCGCCCGTGAGAATAGACGAAGAACGAATCAAGGCGATTGCCGGGAATCCGGCCGTCACCGTCCCCGCCGTACTGATTGCGTGCTGGATTACCATTCTCTTCCCGCCCGCGTCGTATCTGTCCATCGTGTTTCTGATGCTGGGCGCGGTCGCGCTGTCGCAGACCGGGAAGTACGGGTGGATCGTCTTGATCGTGTTGCTGCACCCCGTGCCCGTGTTCTTCGCCACGGGCCTCGCGGCCCACGCCTCGGGCGCGCCCTATATTCTGGTCAAACGTTCGGCCGACAGTCGCTTGCCACGGCTGGATTACACGACCCGTGGCGAAGTGCTGTCCGTGAAGTCCCGTTTCCCGTGGGGCGGCTGGATCCGGCTGTACCCCCACAATATCGCCATGCAGCTTTCCACCCGCGTGTTCGGGCTGCCCGAGGGCGCGTACGACGGCCCCTGCCCCGGACGGCGCCAGATCACCGCGGAACTGGCGAGCTGCAAGGATTTTCCGCTGGAAGAACTTCTCGCGGACCGGGTTATCGCCGGCGAAAAAACGATAGAGTTACAGCCCGGCACCGGCCAGCGCCTGATCGCGGGATTCCAGTTTACCGGATTGCCCCGGAAGTCCGACGAGTCGGAAGACAAGACCCTGGAGACCCGGTCGGCAGCATACCTGCTCGGCAACAAGTGCCTGATTCTGCTGCTGCGCGATGTCGGCGGGTGGGATCGGCGAGAGGTTGCGGTGCTCATCGACGCGGAGAAGGGTATGCCCTTCGCGTGCCATGATTTTGGTACACCGGCGCGAAATCCGGGCTTCTCGTACTACAGAGGTTGGCCGGAAGTCACTCCGGCGGGTTGAGGTTGCCCCGCTGGTGGTCGATTATGCTGTTTTCCAGGACGTTGCCCGTGATACGAATCGGTTTTTGGGCGTCCGTCTGATCCGCCACCACGATGGTTACGTTCTCGAAGACGTTACCGGACACCACCGCGTTGCCCGCGGTGATGTACAGCGGGAGCCGCGCGTTGCCCGCGTGGTTGTGGATGGTGTTCCCCGTGATGGCCGTCTCCGTGCCCCGGATATCCATCGCGCGGCCCAGTTTGCCGCCTGAATCCACGCGAACCACGTTGCCGTTGATTGCGTGGTGTTTCGAGTTGGCCCAGGACCGGAAGCCGATGTCGATATCCCCTTCCGGGGCCACGTGCAGCACGTTGTCCGACATGATGATATGGTTGCCCCGGTCCGATCCGAAGGCCACGTGGGTGCGTCCCGTGATTTCCGCGTAATTTCCGCGAATGATGCCCGGGCCCGTGAGGATTTCCACAACGTCCGAGTTCGCATTGCTCAGGAAGTTGTCCACCACGTGCATGTTGGGGCCTTCCAGCATGATCCCCAATCGCCGCGCGTTGATTACATGGCAGTTTCGGATGGTGATGTCGTGCGTGTCCGCGCCGCCTGGCCCGCCGGGATAGGTCCGGAAGGCCTTGATCCCGCAGAACTCGAAGCGCCCGTGGGACACGTTCGGGTCGCCCTCCCCCAGCGGGTTTTCATCGCGGTTCGCGTCGACGAGCAGATCGCGAATCGTGATATGGCCCACGCCGTCGCCGATGATCCGGATGACATTCGTCTCCTGGGCCGGCGCCTGGACCAGCTTCGTCGCCGCGCCGCGCCCCGCCAGGGTCACGTGGCTCCGCTCGATCAGCACGCCGCCCAGTTTGCCCTCGACGCGGCGGATATCAAACGTGCCCTCGGTCAGCTGGACGACGCCGCCCGCTTCCGGCAGCGCCGCGATCGCCGCGTTAATCTCCTCCTGGTCGCCCTCGCCATCGCAGACGAAGTCCGCGGCGGCTTTGGAGGATTCCGCGGCGTTGTGGGCGGCGACGAGGAACGTGGCGCCGGCGTGGGACTCCGCAAAGCCGGGCAGGGTGGCGAGGCAAGAGATGGACAGGGCGAGAAAAGCTGTTGTTATCCGCATTTGGCATTTCCTATTTGGGGCTTGGCGGCTTTAAGAAGTAGAACCACTCGACGTGCTTGAAGCGACATCGCTATCGAGCCTCGATGAGTTTAGGGCAACCTTTGGTCAAAACACGTTTTTTGACCACGGATGACACGGATAACACGGATAATGCGGAACGGAATTACTGCAGGGGACAACGTACGAATCCGGCGCATCATGATACTGATTGGTGACTGTTGAGGCATATTCTGGGTCAAACATCCGTGTTATCCGTGGTCAGAAATAGAATTGCCTGATTCTCCATGGGGATCGCTCAAGGCCAATTGATCTCAAACTTCGTGGTTTCACCAGCGTCCGTCGGATTCAGCCTGACTACAATTGCGCCGTCCTCGGTGACGGCGTCAAGCGGCGCACCCGACGCGATAGCGCGAACATCCGTTCCGGCCCATCGATTCGTCGGCCGCACGCGCAGTTCCAGAGTGTCGTTCCCGGCATACGTACCCGAGATGCCGCCCTTCCGAAATCGGTACGACAACTCTCGCCCGCGCCAGCGCAGCGTCTGTCCAAAACCCGCGTCCCACCACGAGTCCGGAACGCACGGCGCCAGCGCGAGAGAGCCATCCAGTCTATAGTCCACGCCCATCACGAAGCGCTGCACGATTCGAATCAAATTCGCCGGATACTCGCAGTATTTCTCGACGCCGAAGCCGCCTTCCGCATTGTACCGTTCGCGCCAGTAGTAGCCGCTGGCCTTACCGGTTTCGCAGACGGGCAGAATTGCCTCCACCAGCCCCGCGCCATCGCCCATCCTGGCCCGCGCCCAGCACTCGATATACCACACGCGCCCCATGGCCGCCAGGTCCATGCGATCATCGTGGCTGAACTCCCACGATTCGTACGTTTCGGGCCGGGTCGCGATACCGGTGGGCATGCCGCTGTACCGAAACTTCATCTCGTGCCGAAGTTGCGGCCAGAGCGTTGCGCGCTGCGCATTCGTTGCTACGCCGGTCGCAATCGCGGCCCAATCCGTGTCGGTCAAGCCGTGGCCAACAATCTTGCCGCGCTCCGGGTGGATATACTCGGCGAAGTGGTCGCCCGCCCAGAATTCCTGTTGGAAATGCGCTTCAATCTTGTCCGCCAGCGCGGCGTAGCGCTGCGCGGCGTCGTCGTTCCCGGCAATCTGGTTCAGGGCCGCGAGGCGGCGAAAGGCGTCCACCGCGTGGCCCTGGGTGACGCCATCGTACTCCACGCGGGTCGGGCGCTCTACGTAGTAGCCCGCGCCGCCGACCGCCCCCTCTGGCGTGATCATGGTCGCAAAATAATCCGCCGCGCGGTTTACCGACGGCAGATTCGCCTCCAGCCAGGCCCGGTCACCCGTCATGCGATAGAGGACATCCGCGTTCTGGATATACGTCGGGTAGCCCAACGCGCGCAACGGGTTATCGGGCACCCAGTGTTCATACAATCCGCCATTCGGGTCCACGACCGCCTGGGCCCCTGGCGGGCCAATGGCTTTGCCCGCCGACGCGGGAAGTATCGCGAACGGCAACTGCCCATCCACCCGCTGGAAGGACGTGACGTAGTCCCAGTTCAGCCGGACCGTTTCCACCTGCCCCAGAAACAGCAGCGCATCCGCCATCTGGTGTCCGTCCAGCGCGGGATAGGTATTCCCGAGCCCGTGGCCGATTCCATCCGCGCAGACGGACCAGTAGCCGGGGAAGATGTCTGGGTTCACGGCGGCAAGCACATTCTGCGTGGCCGCGGCTTCATACGCGGTCTGAATCTCAGCATCGGGGACGTTCAGATCTGTGGCTTCCGCGGTCGCATCGAGGAACTTTCCATCCACGACCTCATCCACGTGCTCTTCGAGCGTGTTCAACGTAAAGAAGGCCACACCCTCGATGCCTTCCTCGCGGGCAATGGTCAGGTAGTCGTTGATATCCGATGTTTTCTTAATCGCCCCGTGGCTCGTTACGACGCCAAGGGTAAAGGTCAATCGCGCCGCCTGGACGTCTGGCATGAGCGCCCGCGCGGCTTGCATGCGCCCGCGAAATTCGTCGAGGTAGCGCTCGCCATAATTATCGGTGTAGCAATAGCCCG
Source organism: Candidatus Hydrogenedentota bacterium (assembly GCA_019637335.1). Lineage (NCBI taxonomy): Bacteria > Pseudomonadati > Candidatus Hydrogenedentota > Candidatus Hydrogenedentota bacterium. The sequence goes on from JAHBVV010000017.1 coordinate 122,499, forward strand.
AAGCATTCACGACGTCGATGTAGCCCGCTTTTACCCAATCCGCCCAGCGCTGGCCCACGTAATGGCCATCGGACACGTGGGCGCCCCAGGAATAAAGCACTTTCCGCACGCCCGGCAGGCCGGCGTCGATGGCCTTCGCCAGTTCCGTGAGTTGGGATTCCTTGAATCGTTGCCAGGGCGTGTCGCCCCGGTCGGTAACCGTATAGGGCGCGCCACTCGTGGCCTCGTTGTAGGCTGCCATGCCCGCCTCGTCGAGGAGGATGGGCCGATTCGGATAGCGAAGGTAGTCCAGGGTCACCCCATCCAGCTGGTAGCGCGTCACCAGTTCCCGCAGCATACCGACGATCCATTCACGCGCGGCAGGATTCGCCGCGGAGATATAGCCATAGGGCCCCCCGTCTTCGTGGCGAATCGCCCATTCCGGGTGTTGAGCCAGAATGCCCCTGGGCTCGTCGTGGCCCGATACCAGCACCGGAACCGTCGGATAGACCCGTATACCCGCCTTCCGCGCCTCGGCGATGAAGGCGCCCGCGGCGTCCCACTCGCCATACAGATGCTCTGGGTGGTGGGCGCTCGGATAATAGGCGCGCCCGGCGGAGTCGTACACATAGGGCATCAGGACCGTGATGCCCGCACGCTTTGCTGTAGCCACACTGTGCCGGATATCCGCTTCGCGCTTCTCCACGGGATCGCCCGGGGCCGCCACGCGGTGAAGGTGTACGTAGGCGCCGATGAAGGGCTCCGCGACCAACGCCGCCCAGGGCATGAGCAACGCGGCGACAAGCGCGATGGCCCGAATCATGGCTCGCCCGCCTCCAGCCCGAGAAGGGATACCTTGCCTCGGCTCGGCCCGTAGATTCCATTCGCGACCGTGAGGCCCGAGGCCGACACAGCGCCCAGTTTGAGGTCGTGCGGCAATGGACACGACCCGATGTGGACCTCGTCCTGGAAAATGATCAGGTTCGCATTGGCCAGGCGAAACAGAAGCTCGGTGGACTCTTTCCACGTGAACGGCGCCGCCACTTGGGCCGGCGCGGTGAGCTTGTGCACCACACCGTACTCCGACACAGCGGCCTCGGGCACGATGGCCTGCACCTCGGGAATCCACGGCGTCCCGCCCTTGTTCATCGTGGCGATATACAGCGCGTCCCGGTAGTTGGTCAGATTGACAATTCGCTGGCCCCACGCGTTATAGGCCGGGGGTTTGTCCTTCATGGCGCGCGCGTAGGGCTCCTGGTCCTCGATGCTCAATGCCGGCTGGCTGAACACCCGCGCCACGAAGTCCCAACGATCCGCCAAATGGTCAAAGCGCCACAACTCGCCCCAGGGCCACACGCCGGCGTAAAGGTAGCCGCCGTAGATCGCCAGGGTCTGCGCCTCCCGCGCATTGCCCGACACACCCTCGGGCACGGGAATGGGCGGGTCAAAGAGCGCCAGCCCGCTCTTGTCGTACTGATAGAGCGAGCCGGTGGGGTACTGGCCGATGAGCACCTTGTCGTAGTGGCGCAGCATGCTGTAGCCCTGCCAGCTCTTGCCGTCCGTCACGCGGTGCGTTGTCAATTCGCCGTCGCGGTAGCTGTAGAACTCGCCGACGTTCGTGGTGATAAGGATTTCGCCGTCGTAGTCCCCCAGTGTGAACACGCTTCCCACGATGGGGAACGACCGGGCCTCCGCGAGGTCGATCGTCTCGCCCGGCTTCCAACGCGCGACATGGAGCATGTCCGGCTTTGAGTGGCAGATGACCATCTGGCCGTGGGTGTAGTAGTAGCGCCCCGCGCCCGCGGCGGACGTGTAGATGGCGTCTCCGTTGTAGGTGATGCGTTCGTTCTCGAAGATCAGTCGCCCGTCGTTCACAAACTGCACGCCGCCGTAGGTGTCCGCGCCCGCCGCCCACGCGGCTTCGACGGGTTTCCAGCCCCCGCCGCCATCCGGCGTGAGGTAGGGGGCGCGCCGGCCATAGTTCCCCACCGCCACCAGCGTGTCGCCATCCACCTGAAGCCGCGCGGCGTTGTTGTCCGCGCCGAAGGGCTTGCCCATCGACACAATCGCGGCCTCCGGCGCGGGCGACCGGTAGTAGAAAATGACTTGCCGGTTGTTGTCCCGCATGTACGTGGAATGCGCGTCGTCGAAGCCCGCGCCCAGCACCACGTCACCGTCGTTGTTTTTCAACTCAAAGAGGCTGCCCAGCCCCTGCCCGCCGTCGGCGCCGGGATCGAAACGCAGGCGAATATCGACATAAGGGCCGCCGGTATAGAAGAAGTCGGCGCCCGCGGGCGCGTCCTGGGCCGGGACAGCGCTTTGCGTCAGGAGGCCCGAAAGCGTAAGGGCGCCTAAAACCATCCAACAGGCATAGTGTGATCGTCTATTCATTGTAATCCTCGCAGCGTGTTCTTCGGCGGGAAGCCAAGTCCTGAAGCGTTGCGCGAGCCGGTCCCCACGGACCCGGGCGCGGGCCGCGGGTTGACGATGGCCCGCACGCCGCATTGTACACCAACGCGCCGCTGGAACATCCCCGCCGAGAGATCTTTGGAATCAGGTAATACTTTAGCCGTCTGAAGTAAGGCGTTCGCCGATACGAGATGCCTTACTTGCACTGGATGTATTCGTCATTCCCGCGAAGGGGGCTGTCGATTCAGCGTGTGCGGTGAGCGAATTTCCTACAGTTTTGTGCTAACGCCCTACAGCGTCATTCCCGCGAAGGCGGGAATCCAGAGAAATTCGGAGGTTTGTGCGTTCGCGTCGCTGGATCCCCGCGTTCGCGAGGATGACGGATCTGCTCATTCCTTCTATAGCGTAGGGTGAGTCAAGTAAACCGACAGCCCCGAAGGCGGGAATCCAGAGGGTTTGCGAGGTTAACGTTGCATGATCTCTGGATCCCCACTTTCGTGGGGATGACGGTTTTCGATCACCGAAAGCCGCCACGGTTGGGTGCGACGGGGGTGACTACTTCTGACGGCTAAAGAATTGCGGAATCAGAAGATGAGGGTTGTCCTCGGTCGACACTCACCGGATTTGTCGAGGGGAGCTGTGATGCACTATAGTCATCTTCCAAAGGGATGGGCCCCTTCTATTGTTCGAGTCACTTTACAATATAGTCCTTCTGGTGGCGCTTTGCGCGGCCGCGGGTATCGCCCTGCGGCGATGGGAAGGTTCGGGATACGCCGGCGCGCGCGCGGGCGCGATCTTCGGTCTCATCGCCGCCGCCGCCCTGCTTGCGCCCTATGGTGATCTGGCCGGTTTGGACGGGCGCTCCGTTCCCCTCGCCCTTTGCGCGCTCCACTTCGGTTTTCGTGCGGCGGGGGTGGCTGTGCTGGTGGCGTGCGCCGCCGCCTGGCTCGATGGGGCTGCCGGCCTGGCGTCGATTTTCCTGCCCGCGGCCATCGGCTTGGCGGGACGCCGCTTCGGGTGGACGCCGGATGCGGCCCTCGACCCGGCGCACACCGGGGCGATGGGGCTGGCGGCGCACCTGCCGTTGTTTGGCCTGGCCGTGATTACCGGGCAATGGGGCGCGCAATCGCTTTGGCAGGCGGGCCTGTTTTCGCTGCTCGTCTATCCGGCGGCCATGGCGCTTTCCGCCGCCGCCCTGCGGGATCAGCGGCGCCTCGCCGAACGCGCCCGCCGCTTCCACCACGTGTTCGACCAGGAGTTCCAGTTCATGGCGGTGCTCTCGCCGGAGGGGCGGCTGCTGGAGGTCAACGATCTTGCCCTTCGCGTTACCGGAACCGAGCGGGACGCGGTGGTCGGAAAACTCTTCTGGGAAACCCCCTGGTGGCGCGATCTGCCCGAAATGCGCGAAAACTGGCCGCGAAGGCTCGAAGAAGCGGCCTCGGCAGCCGGCCCGATCCGGAGCCGGGATACGTACCAGGACAAAGCGGGCAACACCCGCCTGGCGGAAGCCACGGTCAGCGCGGTCAAGGATGCCGCCGGCGATGTGGACTGTTTCATCATTCAGGCGAGCGATGTTACCGAGCGGATCAAGGCGCAGAGCGCGCTCGGGCAAAGCGAGGTGCTGCGGAGGACCGCCGGCCGCGTCGCCCGCGTCGGCGGCTGGATTATGGAACTGCCCGAACGCCGCGTGACCTGTTCCGAGGAAGTCTACGCGATCCGCGAGTGGCCGCCGGACTATCAGCCGACGGTCGCCGCGACCCTGGCTTCCTGCCCGCCGGAGTGGCGCGCGCCCTTCTCCGAGGCCATTGAGGCCTGCATCGCCGAGGGTGTTCCTTACGACCTCGAAATCGAGCTGTTCACGGGGAGCGGCCGCCGCATTTGGGTGCGCACCATTGGCGAGGCCGTTCGCGATGGGGAAGGCCGGATCATACGGCTTCAGGGCGCCATGCAGGATATTACGGAGCTCAAACAAAGCCAGGCCGCCGTCGCGAGAATGGCCGCGCGCGTCACGGAGACGCTCGAGAGCATCACGGACGCGTTCTGCACGCTCGACGAGGAGTGGCGATTCACCTACCTGAACCGCGAGGCGGCCCGCCTCGCCCGCCGCCCGAAGCGGGAGTTGATCGGGCGGGTGTATTATGAGGCGTTCCCGGCGATCCGCGACACGCATATGGACGAAAACCTCCGCCGCGCCGCGCGGGAAGGCCGGGCGCTGAGCTTTGAAACCTACTACGCCCCCATGAAGATGTGGCTCGAAATGCGTGCCTACCCGCTCGAAGGGGGCATTGCGGTGCACTACCGCGACGTGACCGATCGGGTGGCGGCGGACCGAAAGCTCCGCGAGGCGACCAGCCGCCTCCAGGGAATCCTCGAGTACAGCCCCCTGTTTATCGCCGTGCTCGACCTGGAAGGCCGCTACCTGATCGCCAACCACGCCCACGACCACCTCGCCGGCCAGGCCATGGAGGGGAGGACCCTTTGGGAATTGCTCCCCGAGGACAAGGCCGCCGATTACCACCGCGCGATCAACGAAGTCGCCGCGACCCGCCAGGCGCGGACGATTGAAGACCGGATCGAGATCGGAGGCGAACCGCATTTCCTCAGCACGGTGCTCTTTCCGCTGATGGACGAAAACGGGTCTGTCGCCACCGTCGGCGGTATCGCCATGGAGACGACGGAGTCCAGGCGGGTGGAGGCCGAGCGGGAGCGGCTCCGCCACCAGCTCCACGAATCCCAGAAGATGGAGGCGGTGGGCCGCCTGGCGGGCGGCGTGGCCCACGATTTCAACAACATGCTCGGCGTCATCGCGGGCTACACCGAGCTGGTGCTTTCCAACCTGGACACCGCCGACCCGCACCGCAAGGATCTCCTCGAGATACGCCAGGCTGCCGCCCGTTCGACCGCCCTGACCCGGCAGTTGCTCGCCTTCGCCCGGAAACAGACCATCGCCCCGCAGGTGCTCGATCTGAACGGGGTGGTCGAGCGCATGCTGAAGATGCTCGGGCGGCTCATCGGGGAGAATGTCCAGCTGCGGTGGATTCCGGGGAGCAACCTGCGGCCCGTATGCGTAGACCCGACGCAAATCGACCAGATTCTCGCGAACCTCGCGGTCAACGCGCGCGACGCGATCAGCGGGCAGGGCGCCCTGACCATCGAAACCGGCGCCACCGAGTTGGACGAGGCCTACTGCGAAGTACACCCCGGATTCGTGCCCGGGCGCTTTATCGTGCTTGCGGTGAGCGATGACGGCTGCGGCATGGACCGGGAGACCCTCGACCAGGTGTTCGAGCCCTTTTTCACCACCAAGGGACCCGGCCTGGGCACCGGCCTCGGCCTCGCCACGGTCTACGGCATCGTGAAGCAGAGCAGCGGCTTTATCAACGTGTACAGCGAGCCCGGCCAGGGAACCACCTTCCGGATCTACTTCCCCGAGAGCGCCGTGGAGCCGGATGGAACGGCCGCGCCGGAACGAACCGCCGCGCCCGGCGGAAGCGAGACCATCCTCCTCGTGGAGGACGAACCCGCCCTGCTCGCGCTCGGGACGCGCCAGTTGGCCCTGCTCGGGTACAACGTCCTGTCCGCGGCAACGCCCGACGAGGCCCTGCGGATCGCCCGCGAACACGACGGCGAGATCGGCCTGCTGCTCACCGATGTCATCATGCCGGGGATGGACGGCAAGGAGCTCTGGCGGAACGTGGACGCCCTGCGCCCGGGCGTCAAGACGCTGTTCATGTCCGGCTACACCGCCGACACCATCGCCCACCGCGGCGTCCTCGACACGGGCGTGAATTTCCTGCAGAAGCCCTTCAATACCCGAAGCATCGCCGCGAAGATCCGCGAAGTCATCGACGGAAGGCCAATTGGATGACCAGCGCGCCACGGCGGCCGGGCCGCAAATGCGTTTGCGGGAATGGTCCGAATAATCAGCGCCCTAACCGGGCCAACCTGGGAGCGTACACCATGCGATTTTCGATCCTCCTGCCAATCCTGCTCACCGCGGCGCTTTCCGCCCACCCCTGCTCCATGTTCACCCTCGTCCGCGACGGCGCCGTGCTGTTCGCCAACAACGAGGACTACATCAAGCCGGGCTACGTCTGGGTTGCGCCGGCCGGGGAGGGCCGCCTTGCCCGCCTCAACTTCGGATTTAAGGACCGTTTCGCGCAGGGCGGCATGAACGAAAGAGGGCTCGCCTTCGACGCCGCGACCGTTCCGGAACTTCCCTGGACGGCCGACCCCGCCCGGGAGAACACCGACAATCTCCTCGAACACATCATGAACACCTGCGCCACGGTGGCCGAGGCGGAGGCCATGTTTCGCGCCTATAACTGCAAGCATCTTTCCGGGGGCCAGTTCATGTTTGCCGACGCCACCGGGGATTCCATGGTCGTGAGCTGGCTGCCGGGAACCGGGCTGAACATCACCCGCCGCACGGGGGATTTCCAGCTCATCACCAACACGCGCATCGCCGCATCCGGCTATCGCTGCGAGCGCTACGTCCTCGCGGAGCGGGTGCTCCGGGGCGACGCGGGGGACGCGATCGGCCTGGCTGCGAAGGCGCTGGACACCATCCACCAGCGCGGCCCCGGCGCGTACACGAGCTATTCCGTGATCTACGACCTCCAGGCCCGCCGCGCGCACGTGTTCAACTTGGCCAACTTTGAGGAGATGGTCACGCTCGAACTGCCCGAGCTGATCGCCGGGGGCAAGTACGACCGCCCGCTGAAACGCCTGTTCAAAAACAGTCCCCGCCTACGCGATTTGACCGGCGCCCCGCCGCGCACTTACGACACCCGCATCGAACTCTCCGACGATGCGCTCGATCGATACACAGGCCGCTACAGCGTGGAAAAGGGCGCCGCCACCGTCACCATCCGCCGGTCTGGGAAGGAGCTTGTGCTCGAAGCGCCCGGAGGAAACCCGGCCCACCTCTTCCCCGAGGGATTCGGCCGCTTCCGGATCCGCGAAGGCGGCCAAATGACCTTTCTCGCAAAGGGCGAGGGACCCGTCCGCGGCTTCACCCTGCACCGCAACGGCGATCACCCGGGTGTCAGGCTGGCGGAGGATTGAATAAAACGCATCGGATTTTGTAGGGAGTGGAAAACCGGCGGCTTTGTGATGGCGTGCACAAGGCGCTGCGTAGAACTTTCTCGACACCCTTGGTATGGCAGAGACTTCAATGGGAGGCAAGGACATGCGTTTACACGTAGGATCGGTTCCAGAGCCCACGGACTTCGTGCCGAACCCTCCCTGGCGCGCGATGCGCGAGCCTTCAGTCTGGATTATGCAGCTGATCGCGACTCCAATTGGAATCGTGACATCGGCGGTGCTTGCGACACTCTGGTTTCTGATCGGGGACTTCGAAGGCGCGATCATGCCGCCTACGATATCTGGATTCCTTCTCTCCTTTGCCGCCATCACACTTGTCCACGAGTTGATTCATGCCGCCACGCATCCAGGCCAGGGCCTCACCTCCCGTTCATTGCTGGGTGTGTGGCCCTCCAAACTGCTGTTCTACGCGCATTATGATGGCGAGCTGACGCGAAACCGTTTCATCGCGATTCTGCTCATGCCCTTCCTGTGTATGAGCCTGGCCCCGTTGCTTTTTTCCGTGGCTATTGGCGCCGTTCCAGGCTGGGTAGTCTACGTTTCGGTGTTTAATGCGTTGCTCGCATGTGGCGATTTGTTCGGAGCGACCATGGTTCTTCTTCAGGTGTCACCGGGGGCCAGCGTGCATAATCACGGCTATTGGACGTACTGGAAACTAACCGGGGAGGAGACGTGCATTGTGGCTGCCGAGGACAGCGATGGGAATAGAGAAGTAACTCCTCGGAATGCCTCGGCAGAGGAAGTGGAACTTCAAGAGGAATGAATATCCAGGCGTGACGTTCGAGCAAGCTTTCCAGGTGTTGCGGACGCGTCATCCGCTCACAACGAAAGCGCCATCCGCCGGTGATCGGGCACGCGCCCGGCGGCGTTGGCGAGGCGCGAGGGGATATCCCGCACCACCTGGTAGCCCAGGCGCGCGTAGAGTGCTTCCGCCCGGGGGTTCTCCGCCGAGACGTCCAGCACGCATTCCGACGCGCCCCGCGCACGCGCCTCTTCGTGCAGGTGCTCGAAGAGCATCCGGCCGAGCCCGCGGCCGCGCAGGTCCGGCGCAATGGCCACGTTGCCGATGTAGTATTCGTCCGGGCGCGACGGCGGCACGATGATCCGCTCAATGCGGAGCCCGCGCGCGATGACCCGGGCGCCGGCGAGGAGGCCGTTGCAGTGCACGATCTGCCGCACGGCATGCCACGCGAAACCCCGCGCGTCGGCCCCCGTGTAGCCCGATGCCGTCCCCGCGACCTGGCCGTCCACCTCCACCACGCGGAACCAGCGCCACGAAAACTCCCCTGCGCCGCGCGAGAACGCGTACTCGATGAAACCCCGCGCGGGCGTCCTGGCGCGGTGCGAAAACACGTACTCGAAGGCCTCCGGGCCCGAGCTGTAGATCAGCGGCGCGGCCGCGGCGGCGTCTTCCGCGCGCGCCGGGCGTATTGCGGCGTTCACGGCGCGCTGTCTCCGCCGTCCTTCGGGCGGGTCTTTCCCTCCAGCAGCGCGCGCGCCGATCGCCGCTTCAACTGGTCCAGCCCGGACGACGCCAGCACCGCCCCGCCCACGATCGTCCCGCCAATGGGGAAGGGCAGCCCCACCACGATGCCGGCGACCAGGCCCTTCATCAGCGCGGCGCCCGCGCGATCCTTCGCTACGATCCGCTGGATGAGCCCCGTGCCCAGCCCGCCAATCAGGAAGCCCAGCACCACCGAAAGCGCCAGGGCCGCGCCGCCCGTCGCCGCCGTGCCCCCGAAAAGCAGCCAGTCCAGCCCGAGAATAAACGCGCCCGCCGCCGGGTGAAGAAACGACCGAATGGCTTCAGGTTCCCGCTCTGGTGCATCCATCCAACAACCTCCCGCGCGCACAACCCCGCGCGCCCGTCGTGTGACTATCATACCCATGGGCGGAGCGCCGCGCATCCTTTCCCGCCTGCGCGAAGGACGCAGGAAGGGGCCGGTGAGGCAAATACGGTGGGCTGGATTCTTACGTCCATATGCCGCCGGGGTGGCGGGGGCGTGTCAGCCCCCTGGCTGGCGTCCTTTTCGACAGGGCCGGTGCGGGGCAATTCCATTTCAATCCGAGCATGGCGATTGGCACGTATACGAAGTACTAATCGCGATTGCCCTGTCCGCCGGCGTGATTTTTCCCCCGCGCGCACTGCAATGCCCCATCCCCATCTATAGGGGAACATGAACCATCCCCGGTGGAGGCAGGGCATGACGGTTTTTCGGTTGGGCGCGGCGGGCGCGGGGGTACGGGCATTGCAGGCGCGGCTGCGGGACGCGGGGTTTTGTCCGGGGCCGGTGGATGGGGTGTATGGGGCGCGGACGGCGTCGGCGGTGCGGGCGTTTCAGGGGGTGCGCGGGCTGGCGGTGGATGGCGTCGCGGGACCGTTGACGCTGGCGGCGCTCGGCCTGGCGCCGGGGGTGGAGGCTGGCGGGCGCAGCGCGGCGGCGCAGGCGTATCCGGCGGTGCGGGCGGCGGCCGCGCGGATGTTTCCGGCGGCGTCGGCGCCGGGGATCGCGCGGCATCTGCCGGTGGTGCTCGATGCGCTGGCGGCGGCGGGGCTGGACGACGCGCCGATGGTGTTGATGGCGCTGGCGACGATCCGCGCGGAGACGGAGTCGTTCCAGCCAGTGAGCGAGCGGGTGTCGAAGTACAACACGACGCCCGGCGGGCATCCGTTTGATCGCTATGACGATCGCGCGGACCTGGGCAACCGGGGCTATCCGGACGGCGCGCGTTTTCGCGGGCGGGGCTTTGTCCAGCTGACGGGCCGGGACAATTACACGCGCCACAGCCGCGCGTTGTACGGCGATGATCGGCTCGTGGCGGCGCCGGATCGCGCGAATGATCCGGAGGTGGCGGCGCGGCTGCTGGCGCGCTTCCTCAAGGAGCGGGAGGGGGCGATCCGGAAGGCGCTGGATGCGGGCGATCTGCGCGCGGCGCGGCGGCTCGTGAATGGCGGGACGCACGGGCTGGAGCGCTTCACCGACGCGTACCGGATTGGGGCGCGGGCGCTCGGGCTGCAAGAGTAGGATAGCCGTCCCGGCTGTCCAAGGTAGGATAGCCGTCCCAGCTCTCCAGAGTAGGATAGCCGTTCCGGCTGTCCAAAAACAGGCGGGACGCCTGTTCCACATTCCTTTTTGGGTTATTGTGGTGGTGGAGGGGACAACCGTGTGAAATGGGAAATCGCAGACAGGAACGCGTCCCTGTGGGGACAGGCGGGACGCCTATCCTACATTGGCCCGTCCTACTTTCCCAGGGCCTCGATCATCTTCCTCCGGCTGAAGGGCTTGACGTCGCGGACGATAGCCTGGCGCATGGCCTGGCCGGGTTCGCTTTGCTGCGGGTAGGAGAGGAACTCGAGGTCGAGGCCAAGCCGTTCGGCGAGTTCCAGCGCGAGCACGGGCCACACGACGCCGATATCGCCGATGATCGGGATGCTGCCCTCGTGCCGGGCGAAACCGGACATTTCCATGCGGAAGGGCACCTTGAACAGCTTCGTTTTCGGCTGGCCATCGGCGATGGCCCGTTGCACCGCGCTGTCCCCGCGTTCGGCCTGGTACACCGTCTCCAGGGCGGGATCCAGGTCCATGCGGACGAGCGTCTTGCCCTCCAGCGCATAGTGGAAGCGGCCCTGCCACGCCGACCACAGCCCGTGGCCCGTGTAGCATTCATAGGGGCCGTCGTGCACCTCCTGCGTCAGCGCCACCGCCGATTCGATGATCACGTCGGCGCTGTCCAGCAACCGCGCCAGGCGCGCCGCGCGCTCGGTGATGCTGATGCTGTCGCCGATGCACAGGCCCGTGGCGCCGCCGCCGATCAACTGCGGGATCGTGACGACGACCGGCAGGCCCAGCCGCGCGCCGCGCCCGATCATCGTGCGTTCATCCGCGCCGAGGCCGGCGATTTCCTCGAAGGACTTCCCGTGGATGCGCGCGAGCGTGCAGATTTCTTCCGAGACCTTCTCCAGCCACAGCCCCATCGGGTAGCCCAGGTTCCCGGCCGCCTTGATGATCGTCTTTCCCTCCGCCGCCGCCAGCCGCGCCATCAGATCGCGGTCCAGCGGCATGTGCTCCGCCAGTTCCGCCTCCACCTCCGGGTCCATCTGGGAAAGCTCGAAATCCCCGCCGCGCGGCAGAATCGACGGGTCCAGCCCGAGCGCGACGCCATTGCAGCGTTTTACCTGGTCCAGCGTCCCGCCCAGCTCGTGCGCCACCACCGCCGAGCTCGTGGACACCCCGTCCACCACGCCCAGCCGCATGAGTTCCGACACCAGCGTGGTGACGCCCTCGTGTATGTTCGGCCCGCTCCCGGTGACGACGGCCACCTTGCCGCCGCGCTCTTTCGCCGCGACGATCTGGTCCGCGGCCGCGCGCGTGCGCTCCAGGGCCAGCGGGTCCAGCTGCCCGCGCAGAAATTCGAGGCTCTCGGGCGCGATAGACATGGGGGGTACTCCTCAGCGCGATTCGCGTTCGCGCAACATCGCTTCGGCGCGCGCCAGGTCTTCCGGCGTGTCCACGCTGAAGCCGCTGAAATCCCGGTCGGGACATTCCGTCACCGGCACGCGTATCCGCACGCCGTTTTCCAGCCAACGCAGTTGCTCCAGCGATTCGACCGACTCCAGCATCGAGACCGGCAGCTTCGCCAGCCGCAGCAGGGTCACGCGCCGGTAGGCATACAGCCCCACGTGCTCGTACACCGCGTGGTCCACGTCCTGGCGCGGGTAGGGGATGAGCGACCGCGAGAAATACAGCGCGTCGCCATCGTGGTTCGCGACCACCTTGACCACCGCCGGCTCCTGGAGATCCGCTTCCCGCGTGATGGGGTAGCGCAGCGTGGCCACCTCCAGCGACGGATCCGCCAGCAGCGGCGCCACCACCTCGTCGATCATGTTCGCGTCGAAAAAGGGCTGGTCCCCCTGAATATTGACCACGATCTCCGCGTCGAGGGTCTCCGCGATTTCCGCCAGGCGATCCGTCCCGCTCGGGTGGTCCTCCCGTGTCATCTGCGCGCGGCCTCCGAAGCCGGCCACCGCCTCCGCGATGCGCGCGTCGTCGGTCGCCACAATGAGGTCATCCAGCGACATGGCGTTCGCGCAACGCTCGTACACGTGCTGGATCATGGTCTTGTTGCCGATGGTGCGCAGGGGCTTGCCGGGAAGCCGGGTGGAGCCGTAGCGCGCCGGAATGATACCCACCACGCGGGCAGTCGCCATAGGTCAATTCTCCAGGGACAGGGTCGAATAAATAGGATTAATTGGACGTCAAAAATGAGTTTATAACGTTTTTCTTGTAATTGCAAGCAAAAAGTGTTACTTTTTTTACATGCAAGCCCCCGTCTCCCAGAGCGAGTCCCAGGCCCAGCGCCTCGCCCGCCGGATTCACGACGACATCGTCGCCGCCGGCCTGAGCGCGGGCGAATTCTTCATGACGGGGGATCAGGTGGAGCAGCGTTACGCCGTTTCCCGGAGCGTGGCGCGCGAGGCCTTGAGCCAGCTCCGCACGCTGGGCATTCTCGAAGGGCGCCAGCGCAAGGGCCTGATCGTCAGCCGTCCGGACCCGGTCCACCTGATGTCGCGGTGGGTGCCGCTGTATGTGCGCGATGGCTGCGAGGGCGAATTCCAGCAGCTCGCCCAGCTGCGCTATGTGCTGGAGGTGGGCGCGGTGGATCTTGCCGCGCGCAACGCCACCGACGCCCAGCGCGCGCGGCTTTCGGAACTTGCGGCGGACTTCGAAGCACTCGCGTCGGAAACCGGCCACACCCCGGCCACGGACGACATTGATCTGGCTTTTCACCGCCTGATTCTGGACATGACCGCCAATCCGCTCATCGCCGGGATGCACAAGGTCCTGTCGGACTACTTCGCCGAATCAGTTGAAGTGGGCCCGAATCCCAAAGAGGACGCCGCCATGTCGATCCGGGAGCACCACCTCATCGCCGACGCCTTCCGGCGCGCTGATGCGACGCTCGCGGCTTCGCTGTTGCGGTCCCACCTCGAACGAACGTTGATGGAATAGGGCGCAGGCCCGAGAACGAAACGGAGACACCCGCATGCGCCAGCTTCCCTGGATCGATATCGCCATCCTCGTGATCTACGTCGGGACCGTTGTGGGCGTGGGGTCGTTTTTCGTCCGCAGCAGCAAGACGGTCAAGCAGTTCACGGCGGCCGGCGGCAATGTGCCGGGGTGGGCCGTCGGCCTTTCGCTCTTCGGCACCTTCCTCTCCAGCATGACCTTTCTCGGGGTGACCGGCAAGGCCTACGGCGGCACCTGGAATCCCTTCGTGTTCAGCCTCACGCTCCCGATCGCCGCCTTTGTCGCCGCGAAGTACTTCATCCCCTTCTATCGCGCCACCGGCGAGATCTCCGCGTACACCCACCTCGAGGCGCGCTTCGGCAACTGGGCCCGCACCTACGCCATGCTCTGCTACGCGCTCAACCAGGTCGCCCGCATCGGCGCCATCCTCCTCGGCGTGGCCCTCGTGCTGCACACGCTCATCGGCTGGGACATCGCCACCACCATCCTGGTTACCGGCGCACTCGTCACGATTTACACCATGCTCGGCGGGATCGAGGCCGTCGTCTGGACCGATGTCGTCCAGAGCATCGTGTTGCTCAGCGGCGCGGCGTTTGCCCTGATCGTGCTCCTCTTCGGGATGCCCGAAGGGCCCGGCCAGATCCTCGCCATCGCCAGCGAGCACGGCAAGATGAGCCTCGGGAGCTGGGGGGCCTCCATCGGCGAGTCCACCGTCTGGGTGGTGCTCGTCTACGGCATCGCCATCAACCTGAACAACTTCGGCATCGACCAGGATCAGGTCCAGCGCTACCACGTTGCGAAGTCTGAGCGCGAAGCCTCCCGCGCCGTGTGGACCATGGCCTTCCTCTACGTGCCCGCGTCGTTCATGTTCTTCCTCATCGGCACGTCCCTCTTCGCATACTACCAGGTCCATCCCGAGATGCTCGACCAGGTGCGGACGCAGGTCGCCGCGGCCAACCTCAAGCTGGACCTCGCCGCCGCAACCGCCGGCCAGCACGCCGCGATCCAGGCCGCCGCCGCCGCGCTCGGCCCCGCCGATATCGGCGACAAGGTCTTCCCGCACTTTATCGTGAACGGGCTCCCAACCGGCATCACCGGCCTCCTCATCGCCGCCCTCCTGGCCGCCGCCATGAGCAGCATCGACACCAGCCTCAACTGCTCCGCCACCGTCATGCTCAAGGACGTCTACGCCCGCTACGTCAACCGCAACGCCACCGAGAAGCAGTCCATGCGCGTGCTCCACGGCGTCACCCTGCTCTGGGGGATTATGGGCACCGGCGTCGCCCTGGCGCTCGTCCGCGTCACCAGCCTGCTCGACGCCTGGTGGGTTATCTCCGGCATCTTCGCCGGCGGCATGCTCGGCCTCTTCCTGCTCGGCTTCATCAGCCGGCGCGCCAACAACGCCGCCGCCGTGATTGGCGTCGTCGTGGGGCTGCTCGTCATCGTCTGGATGACGCTCCCCACCGCCAACCTATGGCCCGAGAGCCTCGCCGCCCTCCGCAGCCCCTTCCACGGAAACCTCGTCGCCGTCATCGGCACGCTCACCATCTTCCTCGTCGGCATCGCCGCCAGCCGGCTTCTGGCCGGTAAGGACGAGGCGTAGAGGCGGGGCGTCAGAGACCGCAAGGACACGGAAAACGTTTATAATGGGGTGCAGTTCTGATATTACCGCGCCCAGACAGTGGGGAAGTCAGAAAAGTCTCGATTTTTGGTAACACTTTAGCCGTATGAAGCACCCCCGGTGGGAGAGCATGTCTCGGTCAAGAGAGCGTGAATCGAAGGATCGCGGACATTCCTGTCTGCGGCAGGAGGTGCGCAAGACTTCATGTGATTGCTGCGCTTGTGTATAGACGCCGGTCACGATTGGATTCCGGTTTTGGGGACGCCGGGAATCTATTCCAGGCCAGCCATGCCCGTTGAAATCCGACGCAGGCGTTGCCGCAGGCAAGAATGCCCGCGATCCTTTAGCCGTGCTTCCTCGCGGAATTACCGGAGCGTTTGGAATTATACCTGCTCACTGCTTCATACGGCTAACGTATTACGATTTTTGATAACACTTTAGCCGTCTGAAGTAAGGCGTTCGCCGATACGAGATTCCTTTCGTACCCTGGATGTATTCGTCATTCCCGCGAAGGCGGGAATCCAGAGGTTTTGCGAGGTTAACGTTGCATGGTCTCTGGATCCCCACTTTCGTGGGGATGACGGTGCTCGATCACCGAGAGCCGCCACCGTTGGGTGCGACGAGGGCGACTACTTCAGACGGCTAAAGTGTTACGATTTTTGCAGTTCGCCGGAAACCCACTATGATACGGGCTTTCAGCCCTGGCCGAAATCGTCGTCACTCTTCCTGGGCCTGCGGCCCAGGCTGATATGATCGGGCGCCACCGGCGCTGAAGAAACGATATTCAGGGCCGAAGGCCTGTTTCAAACCAGCCTGGGCCATCGGCCCAGGCAAAGGGATCCAATAAGCTATGAGGGCTGAAGGCCCGATCCATAGCGCTCGTAATTTATCGGTAATATCAGAACTGCACCCTTACAATGGTAGACGTGGTGCTTTGCGGCGGAAGAGGACGGCGTACAATGACTGAATCCTATCAGACGAAACCCCAGAGTGCTTCTGTAATAGATACGAACAGCAAGCTCCTGCAAACCTGCGTCTTCGCCCGAAACCTGATACGCGCAATTGCCGGAATCGTGGCCCTGTTTGTTGCGGTGGCGGTTTGTGTCTTGCTGTATAGGTCCGCATCGGAGAATTTCGAGCCGAAGGCCGAGCACGTGCTCGCAACAGAATCATGGAAGCCATTCTTGCAGCGCAGTACACACTTCAGTGATGCCCTGCGGAATATGGATGATGGAAGTATCGTCTTGATTCTGCACCTCGATGCCAGCGACTGGGATGCATACCTGGACGCCGTTGCGGCGGATGCGCTGCCTGCCGGCTGGTCCAGAACGCCGGACACGGATGGACGCTGGGCGGAGCGTCCGTATCATATCCGTGCGCGCGCGCGGAAGCTGGTCAGGAAATACTCGGATACGGACGGCGCGGCCCGCGTGTACTTCACGCGTCAAATGGGCCCAGACGAACCGGACTGGTACGCCGGTGAAGTCGTGGAGCTGACCCGTCTGGAGAAGTCGGGCAATGTGATGTTTGTCTCGTTCTATCGATGAGGCGTGCGAATTAACCGGGCGCCCTGCGTCGGGCGCCGGCCTTGCACGCTGCCAACAAGGAAGTCGGTCATGAGAAGTGTTTCGATTGTAGGCCTCACCGCACTATTGTTTTCGAGCTTTCCTTCCGGCGCCCAGCCCGTGCCCGTTGGTCCGTTCGAGCAGGAATTTCATCGGTCCTATACCGCGGCGAACGGGCTGCCGTCCGACGATGTCCAACGTGTTGCGGTCGCGGAGGACGGCGCGGTGATCGTGCAGACCGCAGGCGGGTCCGCCCGCTGGGATGGCGCAGCGTGGGCGCCCCTCGATGCCAGCGCGGCGGGCACAGTTTTGTCCCTGGAAAAGCCGTTTCCCGACGGGGTTGCCGGGGTCGAAGCCGGCGAAATTTGGGGCGCCGCGGAGCGCGATGGCGAGCGGGTGGTGGCGGCGGAATTGGGGCTGTTCCATTCCCGTGGCGGCGCCTGGGCGATGCTACTGCCCCACGACGGCGCGCGACGCTGGGCCCCCATTGATGTGCGCGCGGTGGACTTCGATCACGAAGGCAATCTCTGGTTCGCCAGTCCGCAGGGTGTGGGTCGCCGGGACACGTCGGGCGCGTGGACGCTGTACACTGGCGCGGAGGGCCTGCCCTTCAATGATTTCACCTGCCTGGCGGCGGGCCCCGGCGGCGTCTGGTTTGGCACGACGAACGGCGCCGTGCTTTTCGACGGCGAAGGGCAGTGGCGTTTTCGCCAGGGCCGGCGCTGGCTGCAGGACAACCACGTGAACGACATTGCCGTGGCGCCCGATGGCGCCGTCTGGATCGCCACGCCGGGCGGGGTTTCGTGCATTGCGCGGAAGCCCATGACCCTGGCGGAGAAGGCGGCGCTTTTCGAGGCGGAAATCGACCGCTACCACCGCCGCACGGAATACGGCTACGTTGCCGACGCGCTGATGCCGGAACCCGGCGTGAAAGCGGGCGCGGAGGCCCAGCCAACCGACAACGACGGCCACTACACGGGCATCTATCTCGCTTCGGCGAGCCTGGGCTACGCCGCAACGGGGAACCCGGCGCTCAAGGAGAAAGCCCACCGCGCCTTCGAGGCCCTCGCCTTTCTCAGCGAAGTGACGCAGGGCGGCAGCCTTCCCGCGCCGCCGGGATTCATCGCGCGGTGCATCCGACCCACGAACGGGCCCGATCCCAACGAGGAATACTCCCACGAGTATGACCGGGTGCGCCTCGAAGGCGATACGCTCTGGAAGCAGATGCCGCGCCGCTGGCCCACGGACGCCTCGGGGAAATGGTACTGGCTGTGCGACTCCAGCTCCGACGAACTCGACGGACACTACTTCGGCTACGGCGCCTACTATGATCGCGTGTGTGAAACGGAAGCGGAGCGGGAGCGGGTGCGGGCCGTGGTGCGCCGCGTGACCGACCACCTCATCGACAACAACTACACCATGATCGATTACGACGGAAAACCCACGCGGTGGGGACACTTTTCGCCGGAATCCCTGAATCAGGACGGCAACTGGTGGTTCGAAAGCGGCCTGAACGCCCAGAGCATTCTCACCTACCTCCAGGTCGCCCACCACGTGACGGGCGACCCGAAGTACCGCGAGCACTACCTCAAACTCGCCTGGGAACACGGCTACGCCATGAAGACCGTCACCACGCCCAAGATCCAGTTTGGCCCCGGCTCCCTCGGCCAGGGCGATGACAACATGGCCTTCATGAACTATTACCACCTGATCCGCTACGAAACCGACTCGGAACTGCTCGCCATGTACCGCAATTCCATCTACTGGTACTGGAACATCGAAAAATACGAGCGCAGCCCCTATTTCAACTTCATCTACGCCGCCTGCAACGATGGCCATTTCCGCACGGACCAGTGGCGCAGCTTCGACCTGTCGCCCCCGGCCCGCTATATGGCCCTCGGCGTCGACACCCTCAAGCGCTACCCCATCGACCTCATCGACTGGCCCCTCTCCAACGCCCACCGCATCGACGTAACCCGCCTCGGCGACCACACGCAGGGCACGTTCACCAACCTGCACGAGGATCAGGGCCACGGCCTGGAAGGGCTGGTCTATCCCATCGACGAACAGCACTGCCTGCTCTGGGGCGAAGACCCGTGGCGCCTCAGCCATGCGGGCAACCCGCAACGCCTGCGCGACCCAACACCCTTCCTGATCGCCTACTACATGGGCCTCGCGCACGGGTTCATCGCGGAGTAGGGGAAGGACAGTTTGGTGGTCGCTCGGCGGGGTCGCGGTGGCTATCCCGCACGGGCAGTGGCGCGAAGTGGTCATTGAGATTGGTGGAGAAGAGGGCGCGAGCGTCACCGTGAAGCACCTCCGCGCCGGTGAAACGGAAGTCGACACCTTCGAGGCGGACACGACCCTCACCAACGCGAGCACGGACATCGGCTTCGGCGTGGGCGAAAGGGCGGACTACCTCTTCGACGATGTCCGCTTCA